>JAJYKG010000163.1 GCA_021788795.1 Thermoplasmata archaeon
GACCGTCCCGGCCGTCGGCGGCTCCTCTCCCGCGAGCATCCTTACGAACGTCGTCTTCCCGGGGGCGTTCGGGCCGACGACGCCGACGACCTCGCCCTTCCGGAGCTTCCCCGGCTGCACGGTGAGCTCGAAGTTCTCGTAGCGCTTCGTCAGGCCCTCGAACGTCACGAGGGTCTCCGCCTTCCAGTCGCCGCGGGGCGGCCGGGCCTCGAAACGAATCTCGCGGGGCCGGAAGCGGATGTTCTCCTCCTTCATGTAGCCGCCCAGGTAGACGTTGATCGCGGTGCGGACGGGCCGCGGCTCCGCGATGATGCCGTAGGCGCCCTCGGAGCCGTACATGAGGTACACGGTGTCCGCGAGGAAGTCGAGGACGGCGAGGTCGTGCTCCACGACGACGACGTACTTCTCCTTCGCGAGGCCCTGGATCACCTTGGCCACCTGGAGCCGCTGGTAGATGTCCAGGTACGACGACGGCTCGTCGAAGAAGTAGACATCCGCGTCCTTGAGCATCGTGGCGGCGATGGCCACGCGCTGGAGCTCGCCGCCGGAGAGCTGGCCGATGTCGCGGTCGATGAAGCTGTCCAGGCCAAGCGGTTCTCGCAGCGTTTCCAGACGGCCGCCGGTGTCGATCTTCGCCAGGAGATCGCGTGCCTTTCCGCGGTAGACCTTGCTCAGCCGGTCGACATATTGCGGCTTGACCGCGGCCTTGAGCTGGCCCGCGGAGATCTTCTCCAAGTAGTCGTGGAGCTCCGTCCCCGCGAAGTACCCGAGGACGTCGTCCCAGTGCGGCTTCTTCCGGCGGTAGTGGCCGAGGTTGGGTGCGGTCTCGCCGCTCAGGATGCCGACGGCGGTCGTCTTCCCGATCCCGTTCGGCCCGAGGAGACCGACGACGGTTCCTTTCTTCGGAACCGGGAGACGAAAGAGGCGGAAGGCGTTCTTGCCGTATTGGTGGACGAGATCCTCCTTCAACTCCTCGGGGAGACCGATGATGCGGATGGCGTCAAACGGGCACTTTCGAACGCAGTTATGGACGAGCTGCCCCGCCGCCGTATACGTCTCATCCTCGTCGACCCCGAGGTTGTAGACCGCCAATCGGTGCACTTGTCTCCTGGCAATACGACGAATCGGCGTGAACACATAGTCCGCGTCCATGACATAGTGACTCGCGGTCCGATTGCGTCGTTCCTCGAATGGGAGGTCCAGCAGCCTTGCCATCGGCTCCACGAATTCAGCGGTAACCACGACGTGGTAGGCGCGTCGTTTGCCCTCAGGCCGGGACGACGTAATTCCGGCCACGATGCCGAGGCTCGCCAGAATCTCCTGCGACTGGTAGGCGAGGTGCGGAGATGTCGTGACGATGGAGAAGTAGCTGCGAGCGGGATCCTGGTACCCGTCCCCCCGCCACAGCCCACGGATCACCTCTGCTTTGACTTCGGGCGGCGCGGTCATCACGGCGGCCGGAATCCGCTTCTCGTCGCAACGGTGGCCTAGAGACCCGAACACCCTGGCAAGGAGGAACGAGTCGTAGCGGATGCTGCACCCCTTTCCCGCGTTCTTGGCGTCGTGTCCGACAAGGCCGAAGTACTTGAAGAGAATGGCCCGGATGTCATCCCGGAAGGCCTGCTCGCGTTCATGGAAGGAGAAGGTCAGGCGGCGACCATCCGCGCAACCCTCGGCGAGATAGTAACCGATGACCCGGCCGAGTTCAGGAGCGAGCGGAATCTGGATGAGTTGTTCCATATGCATGGAACGGCGTCCCGCAGCCATGGCCACGTCAATAGGCACCTCCCAGGCCGACGCGGGAGCGATCTCGTTCACCCGCGGTCTCACGAGGTAGTCCCCGACCTTCAACTCGTGTGGCAGTACCCATCTCAGGACCCCACGGGATTTCAGAAGGCGGCGACCGCCCTTGATTGGAGGACGGACGACCGCGAGCACGGGATGGTCTTCCGTGACCTGGAGCGGATCAGCTTCCCCCGTGGCGCGAATCTGGTAGAGGGGACCGTCGTACTCGCGGCGGAAGAGCGCGGTGACTCTTCGGTACCGGCCTTGGTGGGTGATGACCATGTCGCCCGTGGTCACCCGCTCAATCGGAACCACCCCACGAAGGGTCGAGATCGGCACGCCCGCGGGCAGACAGATGCCACACGCGATGCACGTCTCCTCGCTGATTTCCGCCTTGCCGGTCTCCTGGCTGATCCAGATGACCTCGGTCCCCGTTCGCTGCGGCGGGCAGAAACTGATGCATTCGAGATGGCAGCGCTTGGGCTGGCACCGATCCTTGAACACGACGGCGACGCGCACCGTCGAGTCGATGCGGGGCGGCGTATTTAAACGTGCGAGGAGCAGGAGAGTGAAAGTGGCAATCTTCCTGCGCAACCGCAGAACCTTTATCCGGAACCCGACGTTGCCAACGATGGCGACTCCATGATTCCCGGTGGCCGGGTGAACCCGAGGCAGATGCGTCAGGCGATGAAGCGCATGGGCATCGAGCAGGAGGAGCTCGACGGCGTCGAGGAGGTCCTCATCCGCACCGCGGACAAGGAGTACGTGATCCGCGGCGCCGCCGTCACGGCGATCACGGCCCAGGGCCAGAAGATCTGGCAGGTCATCGGCGAGCCCATCGTCCGCGACCGTGCGGACGCGAAGAAGGCGGAGGCCGCCAAGCCCTCCTCGATCCCGGACGAGGACGTCAAGCTGGTCGCCGAGAAGGCTGGGGTCTCCGAGGCGGAAGCGCTCAAGGCCCTCGAAGAGGCGGGCGGCGAGCCCGCGGAAGCGATCATCCGCCTGATGAGCCGATGAACCGCGACCGCGCCCGGGGCATCCTCGGCGTCTGGATGCCCATGATGATCGGCCTCTGGATCATCGCGACCGCCGTGATCTTCTACTTCACCGCGAACCTGAGCCCCACGGGCCCGTTCGGCGAGAACCTCGAGTCCTGGCGGCTCGTGTGCTCCGCAGGGGTCTTCTTCGTCGGCGGCCTCCTGCTCCTGTCCACCTTCGGGCGCTACCAGAAGGCGCGGGCCGTGGCCCTGGAGGAGGCGTCGAAGCGCGCCGCGGCGGAAACCGCCGCGGCCCCGGCCGACGAGCGTCCGAGAACCGTTAAATAGGATGGCCCGGTTGGCTTTCCCGCTAGGCTTGACCGGGAGGCCGGGCGTCTCCTTTTAGACCCAAATCGTCCTCATGGGGCGGTGACAGTCGGGGGCGGCGTTCCCAGTCTGGCGCTGGTCCGGGTGCCGACGTTGAGGCTCTGTCCCGCGGGGCTGGAGGCGGTAGGGAGCGCAGCTGGAGAGTTGCGTCCCTTATCCTGACCGTGGGGAACGGGTCAGGCACGGAAGTGAGCAGCCTAACCGCGGACTACCAACGCTCGCGGGGTCGCAGGGCCGAGGAGACATCCGGGTTCCCCAGCGTCGGAGCTGAGCGTCCACCCCGATGGCCTAGCTCCCCTCTCAGCGCTCCGTGAGCTTCATCTGCTTCGTGTCGAGGACCAGGGGCGTGAGCCCGAACCGCTCCACGAGGATGTCGCAGAGGATCGCGTCCCGCACGTCGTTGCGGCGCTCCTCGACGCGGTAGGCCGGCTCGTTCGTCGGGATCTGGAGGCCCAGCTTGGCCAGGGCGCGCCGGGTCTCCTCCCGCTCCTCCTTTCCGACCGCGGGGGCGTCCACCGCACCGGAGAAGCCGGCCTCGCGGAGCTCCCGCAGGAAGACGGGGCGGCGGAAGACGCGCTGGAGCGTCGCCACGGCCAGGCGGCCCTGGGCCGTCGAATCGGCCGCGGCCTCGCGGCACCGGTCTCCGACCATCTCGTACAGGTTCGCCTCGCGGTGGGCCGAGGCCGTGTACACCTTGGCGGGCGGGATCTCCTTCTCCTTGAGCATGCCCACGTCCGCGAGGGCCTTGAGGTAGCCCGTCACGAAGAGCCGGTGGAAGCTGTAACCGTCCGCCTCGAGCTGCTTCGTGAGCGCGCTGATGGACCGCTCCTGGTCGCGGATGTACGAGATGACGAGGTCCTTGAGGTTCCTCTCTGGGACGAACACGAGACGGACTCCCCCGGCGGTCCCTGGTAACAGACCGGATAACAAATAAACGTTTCACCGCCGTTTCCAGAGGAAGAGCTGCTCACAGACCGAGTTCAAGAAAGATGATATCCCATGCCCCCGTGTAGGCTTCGTACTCTGCCAATCACTCCCCCTTATTTTTCGAAGGGATGGGATGCCCGCGGCTTATCGACCCTGATAACCGTCTCGGAACGGCTATAGGCCGTCCTTCGGATGGAACGGCCCGCGATGGAGCAAGACGACCGCATCCGCACCTTCATCCACGGTTTCGACGAGAAGATCGGCGGAGGCATCCCGCCGGGCAGCGTCGTCCTGCTCGCCGGCGAGCCCGGGACGATGAAGTCCACGATCGCCTTCAACATCCTGTACCAGAACGCGCTGCGGGAGGGGCGCACGGGCACCTACATCTCCCTGGAGCAGGGGCGGGAGAACCTGACCCGGCACCTCGTGGGCATGAGCCTCAGCCCCAAGGACGTGGAGGCGAGGGTGAGCATCGTCGACCTCGGGATGATCCGCCGGAACCTGGACGGGATGGCGCAGCGCACGTGGATGGACATCTTCAAGATGTACGCCTCGAACCTGAAGCGCTCCCTGAACTACGACCTCCTCGCGGTCGACTCCCTCCCGGTGCTCGAGGTCATGGCGCGCTTCGAGAACCCGCGGGAGGACCTCTTCCAGCTCTTCGAGTGGCTGCGGGACCTCAAGGCCACGACGATCCTCATCTCCGAGATGAAGCCGGGCAGCGAGGACTTCGGGAAGCACGGCGAGGAGTTCCTCAGCGACGGGATCATCCACCTGAAGATGGAGCGCGTGGACGACGCGAACATCCAGCGCCGCATCCGCTGCGTGAAGATGCGCGGGACCTCGCACTCTCCGAACTACTACACGCTCATCTTCCAGAACGGGATCCTGCAGGCGACGCGGATCATCGCTGAGTGATTCGGCAGGCACACGCGGATACAGGCAAAAGCCTAAGGTGCCGTCCCCTCATCCAGCCACCCCGGACCGAGCCTGAACGCGAGGCCGAGGACCCTGAGGAGGAACGACGGCACGCACCTTCGCTGGTTGCGCCTCGCGGTGATCCTCCTCCTCGCTTTCTTCCTGGTCGTCCAGATCCCCTCGCCGCTCCCGTCGCCCGCGGCGGCACCGGGCAGCAATTCGCCCCCTCCCCCGAACGGCG
>JAJYKG010000164.1 GCA_021788795.1 Thermoplasmata archaeon
GTGGGCGAGAAGGCGGTCGGTCCGGGCGCCGTGAGCGCGGAGGCCCTCGACCCGGCGCGCGTCGAGACGGAGTGGGCGGCGCGGAAGCTGCCCCTGGCGTGGTCGGAGCGGGCCGCGGACTAGGGTCCGCGGCGGCATCCTTAGGCCGCCCCCTGTCTCCTAAGGACTCCAGGGGATCGCATGGAGGCGCGCGGCTGGGACGTGGCGAAGTACTTCGTCCACGGGCTCGCCCTCGGCGTCCTCTTCCTGATCGTCGGCGCGGCCTGGACGTTCGTGATTGTGCTCCTGGTGATCTGCGGCCTGTGGATCGGACTGGCCACCGGCCTCGTGCTCTTCTTCGTGCTCATCGGCTACCTGAACGGCTACGTCGCATGGCTCCTCTGGTTCCCGGTGCGGACCGGCTTCGTGCCGACCCTGGGCCACGGGGTCCTTCTCTTCCTCGCCCTGCTGCCGCTGAACCTGGTCGTCCTCGGCGTGCACCTGCTCGTGACCCCGGACCTCCTGGTCTCGCTGGGGATCTTCATCGTGACGGCACCCGCCTTCGGCTACGTCGCGAAGCGCGTCGCGGGCGTCTGGGAGATTCGCTCGTACGACGTCGCGAGGTTCGGCGAGCTGCCTCCGGGCCCGTCCTCCGAGGGGGAGGCGGCGCCGCTCGTCGAGGACGACGATCGCGAGTGACGCGGCTCAGAGGGGGTCGCCGAAGGTCGTGTAGTGCCACGGCTTGCGGTCCGCGTCCGTCATGTCGACGAACACGTGCTTGAGGTTCGTGTACTCCTCGAGGCTGTAGATGCTGAGGTCCTTCCCGAACCCGGACTGCTTGTAGCCGCCGTGGGGCATCTCGCTCACCAAGGGCAGGTGCTCGTTGATCTCCGCGGCGCCGAAGCGCATCGCGTTGGCCACGCGGAAGGCGCGGTGGACGTCCTTGGTCCAGACGCTCGAGTACAGGCCGTAGACCACGTTGTTCGCGATCTCGATGGCCTGCTCCTCCGTCTTGAAGGACATCGCCGTGACGAGAGGGCCGAAGACCTCCTCGCAGCTGATGCGCATGTCGAACGTGGCGTCGCTGAAGAGGGTGGGCAGGTAGTACCAGCCCTTGTCGAACGCCTTGCCCTTCGGGCGGCCGCCGCCGATCTCGAGCTTCGCGCCCTCCCCTTTGGCGATCGCGGCGTACTTCTCGACCTTCTCGCGCTGCTTGTCGCTCACGAGGGGGCCGAGGTCCGTGGACCGCTCGAGGGGGTCGCCGATGCGGATCGTCTTGAGGAGCTCGACCATCCGCCGGACGAACTTCGGGTAGATCTTCTCCTGGACGAGGAAGCGCGCGGCCTGCGTGCAGTCCTGTCCGCCGTTGACCATGGACGCGGCCACGGCGCCCCGGGCCGCGGCCTCGAGGTTGGCGTCGTCGAAGACGATGAAGGGCGCCTTCCCGCCGAGCTCGAGGTGCAGCCGCTTCACGTTGGCCGCGCCCGCGCGCATGATCTCCTTGCCCGTGGACGTGTCCCCCGTCAGGGAGACCATGTCGACCTTCTCCGAGGACGCGAGCGCCTCGCCGAGGACCGCACCCGGTCCCGTGATCACGTTCACCGTGCCCGCGGGCAGCCCGGCCTTCTCGATGATCTTGGCCAGCTCGATCGTCGTGATCGGCGTCAGGGACGCCGGCTTGAGGACGACCGTGTTGCCGGCCGCGAGGGCGGGGGCGATCTTCCAGATGTCCATCATGAACGGGTAGTTCCACGGGGTGATCGAGCCGACGACGCCGATGGGCTCGCGGCGGAGGATGCTCGTGGCCCCGTAGGCGAACTCCATGGACGCGGAGCCCGCGAGGGTGCGGGCGGCCCCGGCCATGAACCGCAGGTTGTCCACGCTGAAGGGCAGGTCGCCGTCCCGCGCCTGCTTGATCGTCTTGCCCTGGTTCTTCGACTCCAGGATCGCGAGGCGGTCCATGTCCGCCTCGATGAGGGCCGCGAGCTTCAGGAGCGCCGCGGCGCGGTCGCCCGGCGTCATCCGCGGCCACTTGCCCTTGTCGAACGCCTCTCGCGCCGCGTCGATCGCGGCCTCGGCGTCGGCCTTGCTGCCCTTCGGGACGTCCGCGAGCTTCGCGCCGTTCGCGGGATTGATGACCGTGTAGGTCTCGCCCTTCTCCGCCTCGACCCACTCCCCGCCGACGTAGTTGAGATACTCCGGCTTCGGCAACCTATCCTCCCCAGGAGTGGGCGTAGGATGGCGGGAGAGGGTAAGTACGTTTCGCGCGGCGGGACGCCACCCTCGGGAGGGAGCGCTCGGTCCCGATGCAACCTCAAACAAGGTTAACATGCGGCGCCGAGCGATCCCGGGTCCGGTGGTGTCCGCCCCGCTCACTTCCGCAGCTTCGCCAGGGTCTCCGGGAACGCGGCCGCGAAGCGCTTCGCGTCCCTCTCCGGCACCGTGTACGAGACGCGGAAGAACTTGCTGCCGTTGAGCTTGGAGAGGTAGGAGCCCGCGCGGCCGTGGACGAGGTGGTCGTGCAGCAACCGCTCCTCCAGGGCCTCCGGGTTCACGCCCGTCGCGCTCACGTCGATCACGAACATGTTGGCCTTGGACGGGTAGACGGGCAGGGTGGCGCCGTCCACCTTGTCCACCGCACCCTTGATCGTCCGCTGGTTGGCCTCGCACGTCTTGCGGATCCCGGGCAGCCACTCCTTCTTCGTCTGGAGCGCCGCCAGCGCGGCGTGCTGCGCGAGCACGTTGACCCCGAGGGGGTTCGTGTCGTACTTCTTGACGTCCTTCATGAGGTCCGTCGGGCCGAGGATCGCGCCGATGCGCATGCCCGCGAGCCCGGGAGCCTTGCTGAAGCTGTACGAGAGGAGGGTCTTCTCCGGGTAGAAGTCCGTCGCGAGGACGTGGTCCGGGTTGAAGTCGCGGTACGTGATGTCGTCGACCAGGACGAGGTCGTGGTCCCGCGCGACCTCCGCGAGCCCTTTCACCTGGGAGCGCGTGCACGCAGAGCCCAAGGGGTTGTCCGGGTCGATGAGGACCATCGCCTTCGTGGCCGGCGTGACGGCTTCGTTGGCCCACTCCGCCGTGAGGACGTAGGGCTTGCGGTAGATGTCCACCGCCTTCACCTTCGCGCCGCACATCTCGATTTCCGCGTGGATGGGCAGGAAGGCCGGGTCCGTGGACACGACCTCGTCGCCCGGGCGGAGGAGGGCGCGGGTCGCGGCGTACTCGCCTTCGATGCCGCCGTTCGTGAGGACCAAGTCGAAATCCTCGAGCTTCAGGTCGTCGAGGATGGCCTCGGGGAGGCCGAAGATCCCGCGCTTGAACGGGTAGTTGTTGAACTCGCGCGACTCGAAGCTCTTGCGAATCGCCTCGAGGACCGCGGGGTGCATCGGGAGGGTGTTCGTGTTCTGGGACATCCACGCCACTTCGGCGCGGTGCTGGTGGGCGAACTCGAAGTTGTCGATCGAGGCCATGGGACCACTCCGGCGTCCGCGCCCACGCCCGACCCGCCTCTTATCGCTTGTGGTCGAAGGGAAAGGACGGGCCCGGGAGACGCGCCCTCGCGTAGGGAACTTGCACAACCTACATCCCCCCGCGGGCCGCTCGGCCCGTCGGTCGGGAGCATGACGTGCTGCGAGGCGATGCACCGGGCCTTCGACGCGAAGGCGAACGGTGAGATCCAGGTGGGCGAGCTCCCCGCGTGGACGCACGTGTCCGGCAAGGTGGCGTGGTACGTGTACCAGGGGCCCTACAGCGAGATGACCTCCCGGGGCTGGGAGCTGTTCTGGCGCAAGTTCGCGACGGCCAACCTGAAGATGGAGGGCGCGCCCGGCGACGTCTATGCGTGCAGCCCGGGCTGCCACAAGGAGGACCGCCAGGAGACGATGCTGACGATCTTCTGGGCCCCCGTGGCGTGAGCGCGGAAAACCTTAAGCGGAATCAGTTGTTAGGCCGCGAAGCCGGGCTCGTGGTCTAGTGGTTATGACGTCACCCTGACACGGTGAAGGTCACCGGTTCGAATCCGGTCGAGCCCACTTCAATTCCGGTTCGGAATCTATATCTATCCAGCCGCGAATGCGTTCCCCATGGTTCGAGTCCAAGGCCATCGCGGACGCGGGGCGAAGTACACCCACCTTCTCGACGACGCGTCGTTGGAGCGCTGGCACCGCAACGTCGCCCGCGGCTCCCAGATCACCGCCGACGTCTACTTGAGGCGTCTTGGCCACGTGTGCGAGACGCGTTCGACCACTCCTCCCTCCCTGGTGAACATGAAACCCGACGAGCGCAGGGACTTCCTCACGGACCTGGTTTCGGAGATGGAGGAGGCGGACAACGCCGGCAGCTACGTCCTGTCCACCCTTCGAGCGGTGAAGTCATGGCTCGCGTTCAACGGCGTCCGCGTGGACTACACGATCAAGGTGAAGGGCGCCCAGGCCACGCCCACGTTGGAGAAGGAGCGGGTGCCGACCCAGGACGAGCTGCACCGGATCTTCCTCGCCGCCTCCCCCCGGGAGCGCTGCGCGGCTGCCCTGCTGGCCCATGCGGGGCTGAGGCCCGAGACCTTGGGCGACTACCGGGGGCAGGACGGGCTGAGGGTGGGCGACCTCCCGGACCTCACGATCAAGGGCAAGACGGTCACCTTCGAGAAGATCCCCGTGCGGATCATCGTGCGCGGATCGCTCAGCAAGTCAGATCGCGGGTATTTCAGCTTCGTCGGTCCTGAGGCCGCCGGCTATCTCAAGCAGTACTTGGAGTCACGGCTGCGGGACGGAGAGCGCCTCGCCGAGGACAGCGACGTGATCGCGCCCGCTTGGTCGAAGAAGCAATTCCTGTCCTCGATCAACGTGAGCGACGTCGTGCGCAAGGCGATCCGGGCGGCCGGATTCCGGTGGCGACCCTACGTCCTCCGTGCCTACTTCGACAGTCAGTTGTTATTATCGGAGTCACGGGGCAAGATGACCCACGCGTACCGGCAGTTCCTCATGGGGCATTCGGGGGACATCGAGGCCCGATACACCGTGAACAAGGGCAGGTTGCCGCCGGACCTCATCGAGGACGTGAGGGACGCGTACCGCCGCTCCCTGCCCTTCGTGGAGACCACGAAGCCCGCGGATCGGGACGCGGACCTCAAGGCGGCGTTCCGTCGGCAGATTCTCCTCCTTGCGGGCCTCGATGAGAAGGAGATCGGCAAGATGGACCTCGACGGGATGGGCGACGGCGACCTCCAGC
>JAJYKG010000165.1:0-1666 GCA_021788795.1 Thermoplasmata archaeon
GGGAACGGGCCGCTTCGCCATGCATGGACCCCATCCGGACGGTCGTCCTGATCCCGGAGAGCACGCGGAAGGCGAAGGGCGGCGAGCCCGAGCCCCCCGGCGTCCCGCGGCTCGAATCCGCGCTCCCCCGCGACGCCCGGCGCAAGCTCGAGGTCCTCCGCGACCAGGTCCGCGCCGCCGCGCCCGATGCCGTCGGCAACCCGGCGGAGCTCCTGCCGGCCTATAGCCGCTTCCGCGGCAACATGTACCGCGCAATCCCGGAGGAGGCCTGGGAGCAACGCATCCCCGGGGTCGAGGTCGTCATGGTCTCCGGGCTCTACGGCCTCGTGGGGTCGCGTGATTCCATCGTCACCTACCACGCCTCCATGGCGGAGCCGCTGGAACGCCTCGGCAAGCTGAACCGCTGGTGGCACGGCCACGGGCTCCCGAACCTCCTCCACACCTACGTGGCGGCCGTCCACCCGGCGCTCGTGCTCGATATCCTCTCCCTGGAGTACCGCGAGGCCGTCGAGGGCTACGCCGCCGGCCTCCGCGGCACGAAAGTCCGAAGGATCGACTTCCATGGGCTGGGCCGCGGCAGCCAGCCCCGGCGCGGCAAGCTCGTCGCCAAGGTCCTCCGCGGCGAGCCCCTCGTCAAGGAGAAGGACGAGGACTAGCGGCCCCCGCGGTCCCGGACCCAAGCCTCGAGGCGTGCCTCGTAGACGGACTTCGGCGGCCAACCGATGGACGACGCGAAGGCGTTGAGGTCGCGGAGGGGGATGCCTTTCCTCGCGGCCTTCTCCTGAAGCTCGCGGATCCGCTCCCCGATGATTGCGTACGTGGAGGCATAGCCGGCGCCGAGGATCTGGTGGGCGGGGAACACGTTGTTGTAGACCGTGGCCTTCTCCACGCCGTAGGTCCGGTAGGCCCAGTCCACGAACGCGACGATGTCCTGCTTCCCCGAATTGATCCGCGCGTCCCCGATGACCCGTAGGAAGCGGACGACGCGCCAGAGGTACGTCAGGAACTCGTACTGCCGCGCCGCGGCCGTCGCGCCGCCCCAGGGCTCGAGGGCCTCGGACAGCGCCCGCTCCTCCGGGCCGTCGAAGCGGCCCGAGGCGATGCCGTTCATCACGGGGAGGAACTCGAGCTCGCGCTGGAAGGCGATGCCCTCGGACACGCAGCCGAAGGACGAGGGCACGGTGTCCAGGAGGGTCGGGGTGCCCGCGAACGCGTTCGACGTGTTCGACCCGTGCACCGCGTGCCCGTACTCCTCGTGGACGAGGAGGCTGAGCAGCTCCCCCGGCGGCGGCCTCGCCGCGTTCTTCGGGTCCGTGGTGGTCATGAACACCTCCCGGGAGTGGTCCGTCAGGCTGTCGAGGCTGTACTCCGCCCCCGACGGCGTCGTGTTCACGAAGTAGGGAGGCGTCTCGATGACGAGCGTCCGGTAGTGCGGGTTGATCCCGACGACGTGCTTGTCCGCGACGCGGCGGCAGGGATCCCGGACGGCGTCGAGGAACGGGAGGACCTGGTCCGGCCGCAGCCCCGCCTTGGACCGGAGCGCCTGGGCGACCGACTCGGGCGTCGGGTCGCAGTGGAACTCCCCGGCCATGGCCACGGTCACCGTGCGGAAGCGCGGGAGCTCGCGGCGCATCATCCGCAGCCCCGCGGCCTCCACTTGGGCCGG
>JAJYKG010000165.1:1676-5154 GCA_021788795.1 Thermoplasmata archaeon
GGCGTCTCCGTGTAGTCCCAGAGGGTGTGCAGGGCCCTCGCGTACGTGCGCTTGCGGCCGAGGTCGGCCCCGTGCTCCTCGAGGTACGCGTAGGTCTCGTCGAAGGTCCCCTCGGGCCGGAAGCCGGGGAGGTCGAACGCGGCGCGGTAGCGCGCGAGGGCGGCGCGAAGCCTCGCGACGGCCGCCAGGGCCGCCTCGCCCCCCGAAGCGAGCTGGAGCTGCTTCTCGACGATGTCCACGATGTCGACGAGCCCGGAGGCGCTGAGCTGGACGAGGGCCCGCATCCCCGGCGGCCACCGCTTGCCCGCATACCGCCGCCGTTCCGCGTCGAGGGCCTTCGCGGCCGCGGCGGCGAGGGCGGCCATGTGCTCCGGGACCACCTCTTCCTTCATCAGGTAGCCGAAGAAGGAGGCCACCATGAACTCGGGCATGCGGGCGGGCTCCGGGAGCGTCAGCCCGGCGTCCAGGGATCCCAGGAACTTGCGGACCGTGACGTCTTTCGTGGACCCGCGGACCTTCGCGATCCGCTGCCGCGCGCGCCGGACGTTGGCCGCGGTGGGGACGAAGAACTTGCCCACGGCGTCTTCGAGGCCCGCGACGTAGGCCTGGTCGGGCCACAGCATCTTCCAGATCTCGAAGGCTTCCTGCTCGGGGCGGGAACCCGCAGCAATCATGGGGCGGGTAACGCGGGTGGGCCATTAAGGCTCGCCCGCGGCCCCACTCATCCTGGGCTACGGATCGTGCTTCGGAGGATCTGGCGGAACGATCCTGCCTCGTGGTACGTCTGCGCGAGGCGGGCCGCCTGGTCCCGAGGCATGCCGCTCTGGACCAGCGCCCTGCGGAACCTCCGCACCCCCCGCTTCCTCCGGCTCTGGAAGCGGAGGAACTCGACGCCGAACTGGACGGCGAACAGAGGAACGGCCGCCATGACGACGACGGGCAGGCCGTCCCGGTCGCGGGCCATCACTCCTCGCTTTCGCCGTGGCGGCCGATTGCCTTCGCGAGCGTCCCGGCCAGGTTCAGGGAGGACATGTACTGCTCCGTGAGCTTGAAGGCCTGCTCGTCCGTCATCCCGCTGTCCTTGAGCGTCTTGTAGAAGTTCGCGACCGCGGTCCCGAACTTCGCCGACGCCTCCTTGCCGTAGATCGAGTCCGTCAGGCTGTTCAGGAGGGCCGGGATCTTCTCGCTGACCACGCCCAGAATTTCCTTGACGTCCTCCGGCTTGAAGTCGCGCTCCTTGTGTTCCTCAGGCATCGTGTGCACCTCTTGTTTCTCGTCCCGACTCAGGTTGGTCTCCGTATTTGGACAAGCCGAGCACTTGTGACCACTTCGCGGTCACGTCCTCCGACACGCGGTACGTGTGGCCGCGCGATCCGCCCGCTTCGACGGCGACCCCGCGCTCGACCAGGTCATGCAGCCGCTCGCGGACGATGCGCCGCGACGCCGTCCCGCGCTTCGCCTTCACGGCCTCCGTGATCTGGGAGATGTTGCGGTCCCCCTTCTCGAAGAGGGTCGTGAGGATGGCCTTGGAGATGTCGTCCTTCAGTCCCGGCACGATTACGTCGGGCGATACCGCGCCGTGCTTCGCGTACAGATCCAGGAGGCGGAAGTAGCCACGGGCGATGCCCTGGAGTTGCTCCACGTAGCCCGCCATCTCCCGATACGGCTCGGCGACCGCGGCGAGGGCCTCGCGGAGCGCCTCGACCTGCTTGCGGAGTTCCCGCACGTCGTCCTGGAGATCGCCCTTCGCCATGCCGGAGCCTCATGCGACCGCGTGCGCTTAAAGTCCATGTCCCTTCTTTCGGTTCTCGCGCGCCGCGGCCCACCACCGGATTGTCTGCGTCCGCCGGAGCTGCTCCTCGATCTCGAGCTGGCGTGCGCGCGCCAACCAGTCTGCCATCATCGCCGTCACCGTCGCGGTCGAGCGGTGGTCACAGGAGATGGGGAAAGCGGAGAGATGTGGCCACTTCGTGACCACCCGCGGCCCCGGTCCCCGGTCACTTCCTCGGCGCGTCCGGGACGATGGCCTCGGCCTCGATCTCGACGAGCATCCTCGGGTCGACGAGCCCGCTCACCTGGACCATCGTGAACGCGGGGCGGATGTCGCGGAAGAACTCCCCGTGGGCCCGCGCGACCTCCTCCCACCTCCGGATGTCCGTCACGAAGGCGCGCGTGCGGACGACGTCCCGGAGGCTCGACCCGGCCGCGGTCAGGGCGTGCTCCAGGTTGCGGAGGGCCTGGACAGCCTGCGCGTGCATGTCGCCCACGCCGACGATCTCCCCGCGCTCGTCCCACGCGGTTGTCCCCGCCACGACGACGAACGGTCCCACCCGCACGGCCCTCGAGTAGCCCGCGACCGGCTCCCACTTCGTCCCGCTGGAGAAGGTCTGTCGCTCCATCCTGTTCCCTCCCGCCCCTGCGGCAGGATGGAGGGGGCGAACCCGGCCGAGGGGAAGATGTTTTGCCGGCCAGACGCGTCCACGATGCTCCGCAAGCTCCAGGATCCCCCGCAAACCTTCAAACTCGCGGGCGGTGTGCGTCCCCCCCGGTCAGGCCGATGCGGATTGACAGCTGCGAGTTCCCCGAGGACCTCCTCTACGAGCCCGACGGGCTCGTCTGGGTCCGCGGCGAGGCGTCCGGGGACATCGTCCTCGGGGTCACGAGCATCCAGGCGGCCCTAGCCGGCCGTCTCACCAAAGTCCAGGCTCGGCCCGTGGGGGCCGAGTACGCCGCCGGGAAGAGCCTCGGGACCCTCGAGAGCAGACGCTACTTCGGCCCCGTCCGGACGCCCGTCGGGGGCACGCTCGTTGCGGTCAACGCCGCCATCCTGTCCACGCCGAAGGTTCTCTCGGAGACGCCCTATGCCGCCGGGTGGTTCGCGCGCCTCCGGCCGAGCGCCTGGGAGGCCGAGCGGAAGGGTCTGAGGCCCGTTGCGGAGGCTCGGGAGGCGCTCGCCGCGCAGATCGCCGCCCTCCACGTGCATTGCTTCACGGCCTTTCCGGACTACGAGCTCTTCGAAATCGGCACGGAGTGCTCCGCGGTGCTCGCGAGGCTGGATGAGACCCTGGCCCGGGCCGCGGACAACGAGGTCGTCCACCTCGTCTCCGACGACTGGACCTCGCCCGCGGAGATGGTGAACTGGTCCCGGCGCACCGGCTACCCCGTGATCGAGGAGCGCAAGGAGGGAACCCTCTATCACTTCCTCGTGCGCAAGGTCGCGTGGGACTGACGCCGCCGACGTTGCCCGCGGCTAGACTGCGTCGCCCGAGGGGAGGAGCACCGCCCTGCCGACGGTCTTCCCTTCCGCGAGGTCGCGCAGCACGTCCGGGGCCTCCGCGAGGGTCGCGCGCCGTGTGACCACCGGCGTGAGCTTGCCGTTCTCCGCGAGTGCGACGGCCCGCGCGAGGTCCGCCATCGTGGAGGAGTACGAGCCGAGGAACGCGCGCCCGCCCTCCATGATGTCCGCCGCGGTCAGGGA
>JAJYKG010000166.1 GCA_021788795.1 Thermoplasmata archaeon
TGAACCCGTGTATGCGCCGCGAGCGGTTTAAGTCCTTACCTGAGCTAGGCGGAGGACGTTAGCCGGACTCAGAAGGTCATCCGGGCCAGCGTCTTCGTGGCCTTGACGCCGTCCACGGAGCGGATCTTCTGGACGACGAAGTCGCCGATCGCATCGAAGGAATCCGCCTCCACCTTCGCGATGAGGTCGTACTCCCCGAACAGGGGGTAAAGCTCTACGATATCCTGCAGCTTGATCAGCGTCTCGTAGACTTCCTTCTCCCGGTTGGGCTCGATGTCAATGAGCACGAAGCCGATGGGCGTACGGCATCCCTGTCGGGCGGTACACGAGGCCTCTAGATAAGCATTCTGTATCGAGCCTCGGCATCGTGTAACGACGACCGGCGCCCGCGTTCTTCCGGGGAACCGCGCGCGGTGGCAAGGCCTCGTGCTCCCCCGTCCGCGTTCCTATACCGCATGTGGAAATAGGTCGTCCTAAAGTTCATTCTCCGCGCGAGACGAACCGGCGGAACCGCGAGGGCCCGGTCCCGACCTTGCCCGGGGAGATCGTTCGGGACGGGTCCGTCGCCGCGTGCGGCGGCTGATCCCCCGAACCCGAACGCCGCAAGTTCGGAATCGACCGCGCCGCGGCCGAGCGCGACACGAATCTGCAGCCCGAGACGGACCGGGTGCGAAGGGTCCTTCGGAACCCGCGCCTCCGACGCCTTCCGGAGGCGGACGAGTTCGCGAGGATCCTCCGCGAGGCGCTCCGGAGGCAAGACGGCGCGGACCGCGCGGGCCCGTGACCCGCCCGGGGAGCGCGCATCCTTTTTATCCGGCGTGCGCGTTGGAACGGCGATGCGGGTCGGGGTCATCGGCGTCCAGGGAGACGTGAGCGAGCACGTCGACGCCGTCGCCCGCGCGATGAAGGAGTGCGGCGTGCCCGGCGAGGCCTTCGCGGTCCGCCGACGGGAGGAACTGGACCGGGTAGACGGCCTCACGATCCCGGGCGGGGAGAGCACGACGATCTCCAAGCTCCTGGTGAAGCTGGACCTCTTCGACGAGATCGTGCGCCGCGCCCGGGAAGAGGCCATGCCCATCCTGGGGACGTGCGCGGGCTGCATCCTCCTCGCGAAGGACGGCGGCGTCCAAGCCAAGAAAACGGGGAGCAGACTCCTCGGCCTCATGGACATGGCCGTGGACCGCAACGCGTTCGGCCGTCAGAAGGAGTCCTTCGAGGCCGACCTCGAGGTCACCGGGCTCGACCGGCCCTTCCACGGCGTCTTCATCCGTGCGCCGGCGATCCTCCGGACCTGGGGCGAGTGCAAGCCGCTGGCCCGCCACGAGGACAAGATCGTCCTCGCCCGGGAGGGGAACCGGATCGGCGCGGCGTTCCACCCGGAGCTCAGCAACGACTTCCGCATCCACCGCTGGTTCCTCGAGCTCCTCTAGGGGAAGAGGGACGGCACCAGGACGAGCGCGAGGGCGGCGATCGCCACCGCGCCGGAGAGGGTGACGTACAGGGCGGGCCTCAACACGGCCATCGTCGCGTTGATCGACGTCGTGAGGCGCGAGGCCGTCTGGGGACCGAAGATCCGGAAGTCCGGGACGTCCCCGCTGAAGGGCGCGACCTCCGCGGGTTCGAGCACCGCGACCGCGTCGCGCACCGCGGCTTCCGCGTTCGAGAGGATCGTCTCCCGGTCGAGGACCGCACCGACCGCGTTGAAGCCGTCCATCGTGAGGTTCACGGAGTGGTTGTCCGTGGTCATGGCCTCGGATTCCTGGACGAGCCCCCCGATCCGCGCGCGGACCGCATCCCGCAATCCGGGCACCATGTTGTTGCCGTCGAAAAGGACGTAGGCCGTCCGCTGGCCGGCGACCTCGACGACGAGGGCCTCGATGCCGCGCGCCCCGATCCCCTGGTCCGGAGTGCAGATGCCGCACCGCTTCGCGTACCCCACGCGCAGCGGATGCCGCGGCGCGTGGAGGGCGGCTTCCGTGGCCGCGCGCGCGGCCTGGACGATCTCGTGGCTCCCCTGGGATCCGAACAGGGTCAGCCCGACGCCGGGCTCGAGGCAGTTGTGCGCGTCCACGAAGATCGCGTCCTTGGCTCCCGCGAGCTTGGCCTCCTGGACGGCCGCGTACCCGGTGGCGCTGTCGATGTCGTCCGTCGGGTTCGGCGCGAACGAGGCGACGAGGAGCACGGTATCGCCGAAGGCCTGGGCGAGGGCGACGGCGCGGCCGAAGGAGGCGCGGCACGCCGCGCCGGCCGTGGAGGCGAAGGAGGCGTCCGCGAGCAGCCGCCGGGCGGCCTCGGAGACCTTCGCGACCTCCGCGGTCGTCGCGGGGTTCTCGTCGTGGGTCGTGGGGCCGTGGGCCACGAGGACGTTGGGCGTGAGGTCCGCGAGGCCGCGGGCCACCTTGGTCGGCAGGTCGCTGCCGCTCACCATGCCCATGGGCCCCGGGTGGACCGTCGGCGCGAGGAAGAGCGCCCGCAGGGAGCCCGCGGCGCGGAAGCCGAGGCCGGCCACCCGGATGCGCGCCGCGACGCTGATCGAGCCGAAGAACTCCTCCAGCTCCGTGACGCCCTCCTCCTCCATCTCGCCGTAGACGTCCAGGGTGGACCGCAGGAGCTTGAACCCATCCGCCCCGAAGGCGCGGAGGAGCGGCCGCTTCGCGATCTCCGCATAGGCGACCGCGGAGAGGAAGAACACGGCGAAGACGACGAGGGCGAGGACGATCTCCAGGGGGGTGAGGGGCACCCAGACCGCCAGGCCGAGGAGCCCGAGGAGCGGGTGCAGGGCCGCCGCGGGGAGGGAACGCAAGTGCTTGGAGTGCGACGTCGCGGAGAGGATGACCTCGCGCACCCAGAGGATCACGCCGTAGCCGAGGATCGTGACGTTCAACGTGACCGCGGCGTCGTAGGCGCTGTTCCCGACCACGGCCAGGATGGAGAAGAGGGCGACCGCGAAGACCTGGAACGCGCCGAGGAGGATCAGGCCGATGAACGAGAGCAGGAAGGAGCGGCGGAAGTACATCCGGCCTCCCAGGGCCAGGGCCACGGGCTTCGTCAGGAGAGCCGCCGCGTAGGCCGGGAGGGCGATCGCGAGCCCGCCGAGCCCGATGCGGAGTGGGTCCACGGCCGGATAGTCGAGGAGGAACGCTTCCATGAGGGAGAACGCGAGGATGGGCAGGACCATGCGCCGCGGCGGCGGCGACGTGAAGAGCCGCCTCGCCATGCGCGTCGTCTCCGCGTGGCTCTCCGCGACCGTCTTCGGGAGGATGCGGTCCATCACACCGCCTTCACCGATGCGATGATCCGGCGGAGCGTTTCCCCGTCCTTCGCGCGCTCGACGACCGTGCCCGTGACGACGATGTCCGCCCCGGCACGGGCCACCGCGCCCGCGGCCTCCGCGGTCCGGATGCCCCCACCCACGACGAGCGGGATGTCGATCGCGGCGCGCACGGCGGCGATCATGGCGGACGGCACGGGCTCGGGAGCCCCGCTCCCCGCCTCGAGGTAGACGAGCTTCATCCCGAGCAGCTGCGCCGCGAGCGCGTAGCCGACGGCGGCTTCCGCGTCGGACCGCGGGATCGGGTCCGCGCGGCCGACCTCGCCGGCCCGCATGCCCGGTTCCACGACCAGGTACGCCATGGGGATCGTCTCCAGGCCCCAGGCCTTGACCACGGGCGCGGCGCGCCGCTGCTCGCCCACGATGAGCCGCGGGTCGCGGCTGTTGAGCAGGCTCATGAAGTAGAGCGCGTCCGCATGGCGGGAGAGGTTCGCCGCGCTCGCCGGGAAGAGGATCGTGGGCACCTTCGCGGACGCCTTGATCGCCAGGACGGTCGCGTCCACCTTCTCCTGCGTCACGCCGGTCGAGCCGCCGATCATGATCGCGTCCGTGCCGCTCTTCGCGGCCTCCGCGGCGATGCGGCCCGCCTCGCCCGCGGCCTGCTTGTCCGGATCGAGGAGGGTCATGTGGAGCCGGCCGTGCGACCGCCGGTCGAGGAGGGTCTGGTAGACGTTCACAGGAGAGCACCCGCGAGGAAGGCGAGGAGGGCCACGACCATCGCGTACTTGGTCACGCGCTGCGAGCGCGTGGGGTCCGCGGCCGAGTAAAAGGCGGCGTAGATAAACATTCCGTCCGCGGGCACGACCACCCCGGCGTAGGCCCAGGAGAGCACGCCGGCGAACCAGGGGACCGCGCTCAGCGCGACGCCGGCGACGAGGGCCGCGGACGCGACGCGGCCGGCGCGCGCGGCCCCGATCCGCTGCGGCAGCGTCCTCCGGTCGACGTCGCCCGCCATGTCCTCGATGTCCTTCGTGATCTCCCGGCCCACGGTGGTCAGGAGCGCGAGCAGGGCGAGGATCCCGGTCGCGACGAGCGGCCGCGGATCGCTCCGGAAGACCGCGAACCCCGCGAAGAGGAAGAGGGACCCGACGAGGTACGCGATGACGACGTTCCCCGGCGCCCCCTGGCGCTTCAGCCCCGACTCGTAGACGTACATGAGGCCCGCGTTCACGAGGACGACGACGAGGCACAGCGGGCTCGCCATGAGGCCGAGAGCCGCCGCCGCGACGAAGGCGCCCCCGACGAAGCGGCGCGCCTCGGCCGCCGTCACGGCTCCCGAGACGAGGGGCCGCTCCGGATGGTTGACCCTGTCCGTCTCCCGGTCGAAGAGGTCGTTCAGCGCGTTGCCTCCGGCGGTGGAGAGGCCCGCCGCGACGGCCGCGTACAGGAGGGGCACCGCGTACGCGCCCCACGCCGCCGGACCCGCGGCCACGACGCCGCCCACGGCGACCCCGACGGCGGACATGACGCAGTTGCCGGGGCGGGCGAGGGCCATGAGGCCGGGCATTGCCGCGCCGCGTAGCGCCCCGCTCGCTATAATGATTGCCGGCGAGGGCCGGGGCCCCCCAGCAGGTTTTTGAGTCCGGCGACGGTGTACCTGGGCGGGGTCCGGGATGGCGGCGACGGGTTCCGCGGACGCAACGGCGGCGGCTCCCGCGGACGACGCCGCGACCCGCGCGCGCGAGCGCTGGTTCCGGGTGGTCCTTCTCGGGCTCGTCGTCCTCGTCGCGGGCTTCACCGCGATCCTCGTGGCCAACGCGTTCTATCCCTGCGAGCCCGCCGCGGGCAGCACCGTCCAGCCGCCGCTCGCCGCCTGCGCCGT
>JAJYKG010000167.1 GCA_021788795.1 Thermoplasmata archaeon
TCCGGAACCGGAGCGCGAACATGGACGTCCTCATCGCGATGGGCACGACCGCGGCGTACGGCTACAGCGCGGTCGTGACGTTCCTTCCGCTCCTCGGCGTGGCCCTGGCCAACACCTCCACGTACTACGATACCGCGGCGATCATCATCGGCCTGATCCTCCTCGGAAAGTACTTCGAGGAGCTCGCGAAGGGCAAGGCGGGCGACGCGGTCCGGAAGCTCATGGACCTCGCGCCGCGCACGGCCCACGTGGTGCGGGACGGCAAAGAGGAGGAGATCCCGGTGGAGCTCGTCCAGCTCGACGACGTCTGCGTCGTCCGCCCGGGGGAGCGTGTCCCCGTGGACGCGTTGATCCTCGAAGGCTCCTCCGCCCTGGACGAGTCCATGATCACGGGCGAATCCCTCCCCGTGGAGAAGAAGGAGGGGGATTCGGTCATCAGCGCGACGGTGAACAAGACCGGTCTCCTCAAGGTGCAGGCCATGAAGGTCGGGGCCGATACCACGCTCAACCAGATCATCAAGCTCGTGGAGGATGCGCAGGTCTCCCGCGCCCCGATCCAGCGGCTCGCCGACCGCGTAGCCGCGTTCTTCGTCCCCGCGGTGGTCAGCGTTGCCACGTTCTCGTTCCTCGTCTGGTGGTTCCCGCTCGGCGCCCCCCTGGCCTTCTCCCTGAGCATCTTCATCGCGATCCTCATCATCGCGTGCCCCTGCGCCCTCGGCATCGCGACCCCCGCCGCAATCATGGTCGGGACGGGGAAGGGCGCGGAGAACGGCCTCCTGATCAAGGGCGGCGAGTATCTGGAAAAGGCCCACAAGCTCACGACGGTCGTCTTCGACAAGACGGGCACGCTCACGAAGGGGCAGCCCTCCGTCACGGAGATCGTCCCGGTGGCGGGCACGAAGGAGGACGTGCTCCGAATCGCCGCCTCCGCGGAGAAGGGGTCCGAGCACCCCCTCGGCCAGGCGATCGTCCGCGCGGCTGCGGACGGCGGGATGAGCCTCTTGGATCTCAAGGACTTCCAGGCCGTGCCGGGAAAGGGGGTGGCCGCCAAGGTGGACGGCCGGGCGGCCCTCCTGGGGAACCGGGCCCTCTTGGCCGAGGCGGGCGTGTCGACGGGGCCGCTCGAACCCACCCTCCAGCGATTCGAGGCCGAGGGGAAGACAGCGATGATCCTCGCCGTCGACGGGAAGCTCGGAGGGGCGATCGCCGTGGCGGACACCCTCAAGGACCATTCCGCGGAGGCCGTGGCCGCCCTGAAGAAGATGGGGATCGAGGTCGTCATGCTCACGGGCGACAACCGCCGCACGGCGGAGGCCATCGCAAAACAACTCGGCGTGGACCGCGTCGTCGCGGAGGTACTGCCGGGACAGAAGGAAGCGAAGATCCGCGAGCTGCAGGGTCAGGGCAAGGTCGTCGCCATGGTGGGCGACGGCATCAACGACGCGCCCGCCCTCGCCGCGAGCGACGTGGGCATCGCCCTGGGGAGCGGCACGGACATCGCGATGGAGGCGGGAGGCATCGTCCTCATCAAGGACGACCTGCGGGACGTCGTCGCGTCCATCCAGCTCAGCCGCGCGACCGTGCGGAAGATCCGCCAGAACCTGTTCTGGGCGTTCTTCTACAACAGCGCCCTCATCCCCCTCGCGGCGGGCGTCCTCGCGGGGCTGGGCATCGTCCTCAACCCGATCATCGCGGGCGCGGCCATGGGCTTCAGTTCCGTGACCGTCGTGACGAACTCCCTCACCCTCCGGCGCTTCCGGCCCACGGTGTGAGGTTCCGCAAAGGTACAAGAGGTCGAACGACCAGGAGGTGAACCATGGCAGCGAAAGACCCGGTCTGCGGCATGATGGTCGACGAGAAGCGATCCGCCGGCACGTCGGTGTATCAGGGGAAGACGTACTACTTCTGCAACGCCGGCTGCAAGGCCTCGTTCGACAAGAACCCCGCGAAGTTCGCGAAGTGAGTCTCCGCCGGATCGCGGTCCCCGCTTCGGGTCTCCGAAGCGGGGCAAACGTTTATCGCGGCGTCCCGGCCTCCCGCCTCCCGTGGCGTCTTGGGCGTGGAAGCGCCTCATGTGGAGCAAGCCGCTCTTCGGCCTCCTCCTCCTGAACCTGTTCTGGTGCGCCTCCTTCTTCATCGTCCCCCTCATCCTCCCGCCGGACACGTTCGCCTGGCCGTACGCGCAGTACCCGGTCGTGGCGTACCACCTGGGCGGTGCGAACCAGGTCAACTACGAGCCGATCTGGCAGACCCTCTGGATCTACCCGCGGGCCGTCTACACGTTCGGCGACTTCCAGTGCCACCAGCTCTGGTTCCGGTCCCTCTGGATCAACGGCAACCAGCTCCCCATGTGCGCCCGCATGACGTCCATGTACATCTTCGCGAACTTCGGCCTCGTCGCCGCGGCCTTCGCGACGCCGTCCACGTCCGCGAGCCGCGTGATGATCGACGCGATGCCCGCGGGCGTCCGCCGCTGGCTCGGGGGCTTCAGCCCGGAGCGCGGCGCGGCCCTCATCGTGGTCGTCGGCCTGCTCCCCGTGGCCGTCGACGGTTTCTACCAGCTCTTCTCCGAGTACACGCACTACGAGTCGACGAACCTCATGCGCATCCTCACGGGCGTCCCGGGGGGTTTCGTGGGCGGGCTGCTCGTCGGCGCCATGTTCGTCTCCATCCGACAGTTCCAGGTGGACATCGCGCGGCTGCGCGCGCAGATGCCCGGACCCGGCGCCTGACCGCGTCCCGTCAGAACCTATATAGCCGACCCCCGCATCGGACCGGCCGTGGCCCGCCGAAAGCGGAAGGAAGAGGAGGCCATCTGGAAGCCTCCCGAGTTCGACGAAGTCGGCTACATGCGACAGGAGATCCAGAACGCGAAGATCGCCACCGTGGTCATCCTTTGGGCCGTCGCGGGGGCCGTCCTCGCGTACCTCATCGCCCTCTGGGTGCCCGTCGTCGGGTACCTCGCGGGGCTCGCGGCCTTCGGCGCCCTGTACTTCCTCCTCCCCGTCCTGGGCCTGCCCATCCACGGCTTCAAGCGGCGGGACTGGATGGGGCACGCAAGCATCTACTTCTTCAGCTGGCTCGCCTTCTCCATCATCCTCCTGAACGCGCCGTTCGGGGACCACACGGCCCCGGTCGTCGGCTCGTTCGAGGCCGGCTCCTTCAACCCGGGCGGCAACCTGACCGCCCCCGCGGCGAACTCCACCTCCTGCAGGTCCGTCGCCAACGGCGCCACGGCCGCTCTCACCATCGGTGCCAACCAGACCCTGTACATCCTCTTCCGCGCCACGGACAACGTGCAGGTCGCGTCCGTGCAGGTGCAGGTCAACCAGGTGAACGCGACCCCCGTCAACGTGGCCGGCCAGCCCAACGCCTGCACGGCGTGGCCGCTCCGGCCCGCGTATCTGCCCGACACCTACGCGATCCTGGTGCCCGCGAAGACGACGACCACCTTCCTCGTGACCGTGACGGCGGTGGACACGTCCCACCTGACGACGACGGCCACGATCACCGTCTCGACGGCCTGATCACCGCTCCCAGGGGAAGCGGCGGTCGAACAGCCTCGTCCAGGCCTCCGCGGTCGCGGCCCGGAGGGCCTCGGGCCCGGCATGGACGCGCAGGGTGCGGCGGGCGGACTTCTCGAGGTCCTTCCCCAGGCTCAGGGAGCGCCACGCGGCGCGGACGAGGCCCGCGGCGTCCGTGGACCCCCGCGCGACGTCCGCGACCCAGCGATCCCCGACCAGGAACGGGCCGGAGAGGCGGCGCGCGTCCGTGCGCCACCGCTCCTGGAAGTCCTTCGCGTTCTTGACCCAGACCGGGGGCCCCTCGTGGCGCAGGACGCGCGGCAGGGACGCCGTGGCGAACTCGAAGAGGAACACGGCCTCCTTCCCCGCGAGGTCGAAGCGGGAGTCGTGGACGCCGAACCCCTCGCGTCCGAACAGGTCGAGGAGGGCCCGATGGGCCTTCCGGAGCTGCGGCCACAGCACGTCGTCCGTGATCGCGGGCGCATGGATGGAGACCGTGAGGAGGGACCCGCCGCGCTTCCGGGCGACGGCCCGGAGACGCGGGAGGGACAGGGGCTTGAGCGGCCGGGGGAAGAAGAACGACTCGCTCGGCTCGCGCAGGTACTCGTGGGCCGCGTGGACGAACGTGGCCATCTGCTCCAGGGACACCGCGCTCGCGACGTTCCGGTTCGGGTCCACGGGGTCGATCAGGACGAGGGGTTCGTCGAACGCCCGCCCGGCCGCGCGGTCGAGCTCCAGGACCACGCCGCGGCGCCAGCCCTGGCTCGCCTCGAGCGCGCCGCGGAAGGAGCCGTACCGGAGGACGAGGAGCTCGCACAGGTAGCCGCTGAACCCGCGGATCTTCGCCTCCGCGCCGTAGAGGCCGACGCCCTCGGACCACGCCTTCAGGAGGCGGATCTGGTCCCCCTGGCCGCCGTTCAGGCGGCCCAGGACGTAGTCCACGTGGAGCGGGGTGCGGTCCACCGCGCTCATGCGCTGGCTCGCGTCCGTGATCCGGTAGCAGGGGACGATCTCGACCTGGATCCCGCGGTAGAAGCCGCGGGTGTACGGGTGCTCCGCGTACATGTGGACCCCGCGGTCCAGGATCTCGCCCAGGGCAAGGCCGCGCTTCTCCAGGTCCTCGCGGGGCAGATCCGGGGGGAACGCGACGAACAGGTCGACGTCGGCCCCGGTCAGGTGCGTGCCCTTGGCCACGGAACCGGAGACGAAGGGCTTCGCCTCCCAGCCCTTGGAGGCCAGGACCCCCTGGACCTCGGCGAGGAGCTCCCGCACCATCGTCCGGAGGGCGGCCTCCTCCTGCGGCGACGGGCGGATGCGCGCGAGGACCGTCTCTTCCAGGGTCACGGCCGGGGGATGAGGAGCGGCGGATAAAAGGTGTTGGGGCGGCCTACGGGATGGCTCCCGTGCTCACCGCGTGGGCGTAGGCGCCGAGGATCCCGTTGATGGCGAACTGGACCGCGATGGCCGCGAGGAGGAGCCCGAGGATGCGGCCGAGGACCTTCGTCCCCGTGCGGCCGACCCGCCGGAAGATCCGGTCCGCATAGGACATGAGGAAGAAGCTGGTCATCACGGCGACGAGGATCCCCGCGAAGATGAACATCTTGT
>JAJYKG010000168.1 GCA_021788795.1 Thermoplasmata archaeon
CACCTGGGCGGCCCTCTCGAGGATCTCCGCCTCGCTCTTGACCCGGCGCCCCTTCATGACGACCTGGCCGTCGCACACGACCGTGTCCACGCAGTTGCCGTGGGCCGCGTACACCCAGTTGCTCACATCGTCGTGGCGGGGCGTCAGCTCGGGCCGCCGCGGGTCCACGAGGATGAGGTCCGCGAGCCGGTCCGGCTGGATCAGGCCGGCGTCGATGCCGAGCGCCTGCGCGCCGCCGAGGGTCGCGAGCTGGAACGCCTCGGACGCCGGCAGGACGGTCGGGTCGCGGTGGGCGAACTTCTGCAGGAGGGTGGCCACCTTCATCGCCTCGAACAGGTCCAGGTTGTTGTTGCTCGCGGCGCCGTCCGTGCCCAGGCCCATGACCACGCCGGACTCCTTCATGGCCGCATAGGGCATGGCCTGCCCCGAGGCCAGCTTCATGTTCGAGGTGGGGCAGTGCGCGACCTTCGTCCCCGTGTGGGCGAGGATGTCGATCTCCGTCGGGTCGAGCCAGCAGCCGTGGGCCACGGTCACGTCCTTCGCGAGGAAGCCGATCTTGTCCAGGTAGGCCGCGGGCCGCAGCCCGTGCTGCGCGACGGAGTCGTCCACCTCGCGCTTCGTCTCGCTCAGGTGGGTGTGGATGCGGTACCCCTTCTTGTCCGCGATCTCGCGGCATCGCCGCAGGGAGGCCTCGGAGACCGTGTAGATGGAGTGCGGGCCGAGCACGGGCGTGATCCGCGGGGAGCGCAGGGCCTCGATCTTGCGGTTCGCCTCCTCGGCCGCCTTGAACTGCGCCTCCGCGCGGCTCGGGATGCCGAGGTCGATGATGCCCTCCGCGAGGAAGGCGCGGAGCCCCATCTCCTTGGCGGCGCGGGCCACCTGGTCCATGTGGAAGTACATGTCCAGGAACGTCGTCGTGCCCGTCTTGACCATCTCGAGGCAGGCGAGCTTCGCGCCCCAGTAGATGTCGTCCGGCGTGAGCTTGGCCTCCTGGGGCCAGATCCGCGACTCGAGCCACTGCTGAAGGACGACGTCGTCCGCGAAGCCGCGGAGGAGGACCATGGGGGAGTGCGTGTGCAGGTTGACGAGGCCGGGAAGGGCGATCTTCCCCTTGCCCTCGACGACGACGTCGGCCTCGCGCGCCTTGCCGATCTCCGCGATCCGGTTCTCCTCGATGTAGATCTGGGTGACCTGTCCGTCCAGCTCGACGTCCCGGATGAGGACGCTCACGGCATCCGCCCCAGCGTCTCCTCGAGGATGCGGCGGAGGGCGTCCCGGTTCGCCGCCTGGGTCTCGCGGATCTGCTCGAACGTCAGGGGGCGCTCCGCGATGCCGTTGCCGTAGTTGTCGACGGAGCAGACCGCGGCGTACGGCAGGCCGAGCTCTCTCGCCAGGGTGGCCTCCGAGGCCATCGTCATGCCGACGACGTCGCCGAGGCTCGCGAAATGCCGGATCTCCGCAGGCGTCTCGAGCCGCGGGCCCGTGGTCTGGACGTACACGCCGCGGGGGCGGACGGTCACGCCCGCGGCCTTCGCGCCCGACACGAGCGCGCCCCGCAGCTCCGCGTCCAGGCCCGGCGTGGCGTGGACGACCTCGTCGTCGTGGAAGGTTGGGATGCTCCAGAATGCAACGTAGTCGTGAGGGACGACGAAGGAGCCGGGGCGGATCGTCTTCCTGAGGGATCCCGTGGAGGCGGTCGCGAGCACCGCGGTGGCACCGAGCTCCTTGAGGGCCCAGAGGTTCGCGCGGTGGTTGAGGCGGTGGGGCGGGATGCGGTGGTCCGCGCCATGGCGCGCGAGGAAGACGACGGGTGTGTCGCCGTGGCGGCCCACGACGGGCGGGTCGCTCGGCTTCCCGTACGGGGTATCGAGCGGCTCGGGAGCGCCCTCCTCGAGGAGCGCGGGCGTCCGAAGCCCGGAGCCGCCGATGAGCCCGACGAAGCGAGGCATGCCGGCCGCGCAAGCGGCGGTCCGTCAATAAAGCTTGCGACGGACGACCCCGATCCTGGCGCGAAGGGCGTGAGTTTCACCCCCGATACCGGTCCCGTCACGTATAAGAACGGACCTCCGGATGGTGCGCGCGTACGGCATGTCGCGAGCCCTCTGGCTCCTCCTCATGGCCCACGAGGAGGACGACCTTCTCAAGTCGCTCCTCTTCGGCAAGCAGCGGGAGCTTGAGGAGGGCCGCGCGTACCTCACGAAGGAGAAGAAACCCGAGCGCGCCCTGGCGTACTTCCGCAAGGCGATCGAGTCCGGCTTCCGCCCGCTCTACGTGACGCGGCAGCACCCGAACCACGTCCTCCGCGCGCACGCGGGCAAGGAGATCCGCGTCGTGTGGCTGTCCACGACCCTCGGCCGCGACTACATCGACCCGCACAACCTGAACAGCCTCACGAACCTCGTGACCAACTTCGTGTCCGACGGCCCGCGCGCCGTCATCCTCCTCGACGGGCTCGAGTACCTGATGATCAACAACGACTTCCCGCGGATCCTGAATTTCCTCGAGTACGTGAACGAGCAGGTCGCGATGAAGCGCGCGGTGCTCCTGCTGAGCGTGGACGACCGGGCCTTCGAGCCGAAGGAGCTCGCCCTCATCGAGCGGAACACGGTCGCCCTCGAGTGAGCCAGAGCCTTTATACCGCGCCGGCCCATCGGCGCGCTCTCCATGCTCGAGATCGTGGACCGCGGGGGGCTCGGCCGCACGGGCCGCTGGACCGTCGAGGGGCGCGAGGTCCGCACGCCGGCGGTCCTGTTCGTGCACCGCTCCCGCATGCCCGCTCCGCCGTTCGCGGAGGTCCTTCTGGTCGCGGAGCCGGTGGACGATCCGCGGCCGCAGGTCCGCGTGGGAGGCAGCTTCTTCGCGCCGCGGCCCGAGGGAGGGGGGTTGGCCCTGCCGCCGACGAAGGGCCTGCCCGCGTCCGCGGCGGAGGTCGAGATCCCGCAGGCCGCCCTGTCCGGATCCCTCGCCGTCCTCACCTCCGAGGCCGACGTCGCCGCGGCGAAGGACGCGGGCGCGGTCTTCCTGGCCAACGGCCCGGAGTTCGCGCGCGACCCGCGGGACTTCCTCGCGTCGGTGGCCCGGGTGCGCGGGACGCTCGGGCCCACGAAGGTCCTCGCCGTCACGGGTCTGGCGACTCCCGCGAACCTCGCCGGGCTCGTGTACGCCGGCGTGGACGCGGTGGACTCGAGCCGCGTCCTCCTGGACAGCGCCCGCGGGCTCTTCGACACCTCGGACGGGGTGACGCCCGCGGCGGAGGCGGACCGGGAGGCGTGTGGCTGCGCCGCGTGCGCCTCGGGCGGTGACCTCCGCGCGCACAACGAGCGTGCCCTCCATCGGGAGATGCTTCTCGTCCGGAATCACCTCCTCCACGGCCGCCTCCGGGAGCTCGTGGAGCGCCGCCTGGCCAACGACCCCTGGAACACCGCGGTCCTGCGGCACCTCGACCTGCGCCACGGCGACCTGCTCGAGTCCTGCACGCCCGTGGCGGGGGGCGAGATCCTTGCGTACGCCCACGAGTCCCTCACGCGCCCCGAGGTCGTGCGCTTCCGCCGCCGGGTGCGGGAGCGGTACGCGAAGCCGCCGTCCGCGCGCGTCCTTCTCCTGATCCCCTGCTCCGCCCGCAAGCCATATTCGGCCAGCCGAAGCCACCGCAAGTTCCGCGAGGCGATCCTGGGTTGCGGTAACCCCTCCGCGGTCCACGAGGTCATCGTCACCTCGCCCCTGGGCCTCATCCCACGCGAACTCGAACGGTTCTACCCGGCCCGCGCGTACGACATCCCCGTCACGGGCGACTGGAGCCGCGACGAGGCCGCGATGGTGTCCGAGGACCTGCGCGCCTACGTCGCCGCGAACCGCTACGACGCGGTCGTCGCCCACCTCGGCGCCGAGGAGGCGATCGTCCACGAGGCCCTCCCGGACGCGGTCCTCACGGCGAAAGGCCGCACGACGTCGGACGAGTCCCTCGCGAGCCTGACGCGTGCGCTGAAGGAGGCCACCGCCCCCCTGCCCTCCGTCGGCCGGGGTCGGCGGTTCGCGGAGGAGATGGCGAACATCGCCCGCTTCCAGTTCGGCGAGCCGGGGCGTGCCCTCGTCGAGGGGGCGGAGTTCAAGGGCCGCTTCCCCGGCGTCCACGTGCGGAAGGGGGGCGCCCAGGTGGCCATGCACACGGAACGCGGGCTGCTCTCCCTGACCCTCGAGGGCGGACGCATCCTCTCTCAGGCGGACGCGTACTGCGTGGAGATCGAGGACTTCGTGCCCAAGGGGAATGTCTTCGCGGTGGGCGTGACCGCGGCCTCCCCGGAAATCCGGATCGGGGACGAGGTGGTCGTGCGCCACGGGGGGGAGGTCCGGGCGGTCGGCACGGCGCGGATGACCCCGCGGGAGATGGCGGACGCGGACCGCGGCGAGGCCGTCCACGTGCGCCACGCCCTGGAGCCGCCGGCCGCGGCGTGACGGCGGCGCCCCCCGGGCCGGGACCCCCCGGGCGGGAGGACCGAGCCTCTGCCCCCTCCGAACCTTAAAGGCAGGAGCGTGCCCTCGCCCCGGCGGATGGCGCCTCTGCTGGCCCTGGCCACCTCGGGGGCGGTCGCCCTCGTCGCGTTCCTGGTCACCCTCGGCGTCCTCGTGATCTTCGTGGAGTCCGTGCGCGGACGGACCACGGCCCTCGTGCTCCTGGTCGCCGTCATCCTCGCGGCCCTCTTGGCCGTCCTGGGCGAGGCGGGAATCGGCCTCATCCCCCTCGGCTTCGCCGCGGCGTTCGTGGCGAACGCTGTGTTCGAGTGGCTCACGACGCGGTAGCCGTGCGGAGTACTTTCGCTCCTCCAGGCGATTACTTTCGCCCACCTCTCCTCGGTCCCGCGCTTTATACCCCTTGGACCATCGGTGGGTCGTGGCAAGCGCGGCAAACGTGACCGTGGTGGACAACCTGATGACGTACGAGGACACCAGCTGGCAGGACGTGTACGCGTCGTACGGGTGCTCCCTGTCCATGGACGCATCCGACGACGATGGCTAAGGCTCGCATCCATCCCATCTCGATCGGCGGGACGGGTCGCCTCGACGCTCCCGCCGGTCCCTCTTATTTTTCGGATTCCCGGACAGA
>JAJYKG010000169.1 GCA_021788795.1 Thermoplasmata archaeon
GGTCAGGAGGTGGAACCCCTTCGCGCCCGCCGCCACCGCGTCCTTGGCGAACTCGACACGGTGGAAGGGCCGGACGGTCGCCTCCGCGGAGGACACGACCCCCGCGTCCGCGGTGAGGACCGCGCCCCGCTCGATCTCGTCCGCCTCCACGCCCTTGAGGGCCACGCCGACCCGGCTCCCGGGCGGCGCCTCCGTCTGGTCCTCGTCGAAGCGCTGGATGGACCGCACGAGGACGCTCCGGTCCAGGGGAGCGAGCCGGAGCTCATCGTGCACGCGCAGCGTGCCGCGGCGCACGAAGCCGAGGGCCACCGTGCCCACGCCGCGGACCGCGAACGCATGGTCCAGGACCACGGTGCAGAGGGAGGTCGCGTCCCGGCCCACCTCGATTCCCGGGAGGAACTCGCGGAAGCGGCGCACGGAGTCGTCCCCCTGCCACTCCATCGCGACCCAGCCGGGCAGCCGGTCCTTCGCGAGCGCCCTCGCCCGCTCCGCGGTGCCGGGGTTCCGGAGGAGGAGCAGGCCGCGGCGGCCCTGGGCCGCGAGCGCGATGACCGTCTCCCCGAAGGCCGCGTCGAGCGCGTCCACGGCGAGCACGGAGAAGTCCGCCAGGGAGGCGACCTGGAGCATCGGGGTCACGCGCTCCGGGTACGTGGCCGCCGCGACCGCGGTGATTGCCACCTCCCCCTCCTTCTTGTTCCAGAAGAGGAGGTCGCTCTCCGTCCCCTTCTTGCCGACCGTGGAACCGAGCTGCTTCAGGAAGTCCAGGTCCGCGCCGAAGAGGCCGAGGGTCAGGCACGCCGAGGGGACGCCCACGCGGAGCCCATCCGGGCGGAGGATTTGGCGGTTTCGGTTCGGCGCCACGCGCCCTCCATGGGCCTAAGATGGGCTATATTATGACTATATCAAAGCCTTTCAGCCGTCCTCACAGGGCCGTTCTAAGGGAGGGAAACGCTTTTGACACCCTAGTGCATGGAGGGACTGAGGTCAAACATGCCGTACACGTACCAGGGATGGACGCTGTACTCGCGAGATGTGAAGCTGAAGAAGGGACCGAAAGTGACGATCTACTTCTTCAGCAAGAGGAAGCCCAAGTCCGGCAAGCCCATGGACGAGATGCCCAAGGGACGCAAGGTCGGCGTGAACAAGCGCACGGGCCTGCCGTTCCTTCGGAAGGCCTAGGCGGGCCACCTCTCGACGAGATCAGCCGAGGCATGCGGGGGAGGCCCTCGGCACCTTACTTTTGTCTTTGTTGAATCGGAACGCGGAGCGCTTTTCCGGGACCGCGTCCCCGGTGTCCACTGGGCTGACCCCAACCTCTAAGAAGGGGTGTGCGCTGGCGCGTCTCCATTCGGTGCGCGTCCTCCGCGTGCCGTTCCCCCCAAGGCGCACGCCCGATGAACCCCTCCGTCTCCCCGCCGCCCCCCAAGCCCCCGCGCGCGCCCCCCGCGGCGCGGGGCGTGCTTCCGTCCGCGCGCGCCGTGCCTGCGGACGGATGGCCGCTCATCGCCGCGCGCATGCTCACGAACTTCTCCAGCGGCTTCCTGACCGTGATGCTGACGATCTACCTGGTCATCGCCGGGATGAGCCCCCTCACGATCGGGTTCGTCGTCTCGACCCAGGGCCTCGTCGGCGGCCTGCTCTCCATCCCGATCGCGATGCTCGCGGACAACTTCGGCCGCAAGCGGTTCATCGTCCTGGGCCTCCTGATGAGCGGCCTCGCAGGCCTCGTGTTCCTGCTCACGCTCGATCCGGTCCTCGTCTTCGCGGGCGCCGCGATGATGGGCCTCTCGACCGCGAATGCCAACGCGCCGTTCGTCGCCATGCTGACGGGGCAGACCACCTCCGAGGACAACCGGAACCAGACCTTCGCCATGTTGAGCTTCCTCGCCGGGATCGCCTACGCCTCCGGGTCGCTCGCTGCGGCCGCGCCCACCGCCGTCTTCGCGCCGTACTTCGGCCTCGGGGCCGTCGACTCGTTCCGCCCCCTCTTCGCGGTCCAGTTCTTCCTCGGGCTGGCGGCGGCCCTCCTCGTCCACCTCCGGGTCCGGGACGTCCGCGGGCCGCGTCCGGCGGGCCGGCGATCCTGGCGGTCCCTGGTCAAGGTGCCGCGGAAGTCCATGCCGGTCATCGTCCGCCTGTCCATCCTCGGCCTCATCGGCCTGGGGGCGGGCGTCATCCTCCCTCTCTTCTCCCTGTGGTTCTACCTCCGGTTCCACCTCGACGTGGCCGTCATCGCCCCGTACTTCAGCGCGATGAACTTCCTCACGGCGTTCGCGTCCCTCCTGTCCCCGCGCCTCGCGCGGCAACACGGCAGCGTGGTCGCGATCGTCGGCACGCAGATCTCCTCCGTGGCCCTGCTCGTCTCGATCCCCTTCATGCCCACCTACGTCCTCGCGGGCCTCCTGATGATCGCGAGGAACGTCATGATGAACATGGCCGGGCCCATCCAGACCTCCTTCACGATGGGTCTCGTCGCCCCGGACGAGCGGGCCACGGCCTCGAGCATCATCAACACCTTCGACGCGGTCCCGCGCGCCTTCGGCCCGTCCATGGGGGGCTACTTCTTCACCCTCGGCCTGCTGAGCCTTCCGTTCTTCGTCACGGGCGTCATGTACGCGTCGTCGATCGCGTCGTTCTACTTCCTGTTCCGCAACCTGCGGCCTCCGGCGGCCGATCCTCCGGAGGCGCCCTCGAAGCGCCTCGATGGCGGACGTTGATAACGGGAGCCTAGGCCTTTTAAACGTCCGCCGGGACTCGCGGTCCCGTGGCCCTTCCCCCCTCCACGGAGGGTTCCCGTCCGGCCCCTCGGACCAAGCTCATCGCCGAGGAGCTGCTCCTCTACGACAAGGACGGCCAGTCCCTGCTGGACGACCACGCCCTCCGGATCCTCATCGCCCTCCACCAGGAGACCCTGACGGCCCAGGAGATCTCCCAGCGCTACAAGATCCCCATCGCCCCCTGTTACCGTCGCATCCGGCGGCTCCTCTCCCTGGAGCTGATCTCCGAGGCCGGGTATGTGACGGAGGGCCGGCGTCGGCCCGCGCGGCTCTACAAGTCCGAGGTGGACCGCTTCACGATCACCTACGGGAGCGGGGAGATGACCCTGCACCTCATGCTGCGCAACGGGACCGCGGCGACCGCGGTCGTCCAGCTGAGGGACGAGGTCACGCGGCCGCGAACATCGGCTCCAGGCCCGGTTGGTACCGGGCCAGGTCCGAGCGCATGACGTCCGGGTTCGCCTTCCGCTCCAGGGCCGCGTAGTAGGCTAGGAACTGGAGCGGCACGATGGAGAGGACGGGACGCAGGTCCGCGGGGGCCGCGGGCAGGCGGATGTCCACGTCCGCGGCCTCCCCGGCGACGGCCACTTCGGCGCCGGTCCCCGCGAGCCCGCGGAGGATGTCCGTCTCGCGCTCGTCGTCGTCGCTCGACCGCAGGGCGACCACGGCGTCGCGCCGGTCCAGGGAGAGAAAGGGCCCGTGGAGGAACTGCTCCACATGGTAGCCGCTCGCGGGGAAGCTGCAGGTCTCGCGGATCTTGAGGGCGGCCTCCAGGGCGGTGACCTCGTCGAGCCCGCTCCCCAGGAACGTGACGCGGCTGTGCCCGGCCACGCGCTTCGCAAGGCGCCGCACGCGGGCCTCGCACGCGAGCGTCTCCTCCAGGAGCGCGGGGAGTCCGTCCAAGCCGTCCGGGAACATCTCCCGGGGCTCCTCGGAAACGGCTTCCGCGAGCCGGGCGAAGGCCGCGAGCTGGGTCGTGTAGCTCATCGTGTTCGCCCAGGAATGGTCGTGGACGGAGCCTGTGACGAGCAGCTCCTCCGCGACCTCGGCCATCCGCGTCCCCGGTAGGCCGCAGAGGCCGCGCGTCGCGACGCCGGACCGGCGCGCGAGGGCGAGGGCCTGGTTCGTGGTCGAGGTCGCCCCGCTGTGGCTGACCCCGAGGACCGTGGCGTTCGCCGGCAGGATGTATCCGTGGAGGAGGTCGTAGGGATGGACCGCGCGGACCGCGGTCGCGTCCCCCAGGGCCTCCTGCAGGATCCGCGCCCCGATCAGGGCCGCGTGGAAGGACGTGCCGCAGCCGGTGACCACGAGGGTGCGCGAGGTTCCGAGGAACGTGCGCGCGTCCGCGTGCCGCAACCCCTCCAGGGTCTCCCGCACGAAGGCGGGCTGCCCCCGGATCATGTCGTGCATGTGGAACGGGTGGCGGGCGCGCGGATGCTCGAACCGGACCATGGACGCCGGATGGAGCGGCGGGTCTTAAACGTCGCCGCCGCGGCTCAGAGGTGAACGAACGCCGGGAGGCCGAAGGCCTGGAGGACCACCGCGAGGATCAGGGAGAGCATGAACAGGCCGCCGTAGTCGCGGTTCAGGAGGAACGCGAAGCCGACGAACCAGAGCGGCCAGGACTCCTTCGGGTACCCCTCGGGCGGCCCGGCGGGTTTCGGCGAGCCGAACGCTTTCACGGCGAGGCGCAGGCGCGGGAGGCTCAGGAACACGAGGAGGACGGGCCAGGGCAGCCAGCCCACGAGGACGAGCGGGACCACGAGGACGTACATGAGGGCGAAGATCCCGACGGACACGGCCCTCGCCCGCCGCTCCCCGAGCCGGACCGGGAGCGTGTGGATCCCCTTCTTCGTGTCGTCCACGATCTTGTCGATGTGTTTCCCGAAGAGCACGCCCGTGGTCCCGAGCGCGTAGGGGAAGGAGGCGACGATCACCCACAGGGGGAGCGTACCCGTGATGCAGAAGTAGGAGCCGCCGACCATGAGCGGGCCCCAGGTCAGGAACACGGCCGGCTCGCCGAGCCCGAGGTACTTCAGGGGGAACGGCTTGCCCGCGTACGTCATCATGACGAAGCCGCCGAGGACCGCGAACACGAGGACGAGCGGCCCTTGGACCCACGCCAGGTAGAGGCCGATGGCCACGGGGATGGTGGTCGTGCCGATGGCCCAGGTCAGGAGCTGCTTCTCCGTGAACAGGCCGGCGACGAGGGGATGCGGCCCGTACTGGGCGCGGAAGTAGTTGTCCGTGTCCACGCCCTGCTTGTAGTCCCAGTAGTCGTTGAAAAGGTT
>JAJYKG010000170.1 GCA_021788795.1 Thermoplasmata archaeon
GGGATGCGCCGCGGGGGACGTGTGCCCCGCGACGTTCCGCGGCGATGCGGCCGACTGGGACCTGCCGGATCCGAAGGGCAAGAGCCTCGAGGACGTCCGCCGCATCCGGGACGAGATCGAGCGCCGCGTGCGGGCGTTCCTGGACGAGGTGGGCCCGTGACGCGTTCGGGGAGGCGGATGCGGGTTGGCTGACGACGCCGAGTTCACCCTCTTCGACCGGCTCACGACCGTCTGGATCCTCCTCGCCATGGTCGTGGGCGTGGGCCTGGGAGCGCTCGTTCCCGGGGTCTCGGCCTGGCTCAACTCCGTCTCCTGGTCCGGGATCTCCATCCCGCTGGCCATCGGGCTCATCTGGATGATGTACCCGCCCCTCGCCCGCGTCCGGTACGGGGACCTCCCCCGTCTCGCGGCGAACCGCAAGCTCATGGCCGTCTCCCTCTTCCAGAACTGGATCCTCGGGCCGTTCGTCATGTTCGCCCTCGCCTGGCTCTTCCTCCCCGACCTCCCCTACTTCCGCGTCGGGCTCATCATCGTCGGGCTGGCGCGGTGCATCGCGATGGTCCTCGTCTGGAACGCGATGGCCGACGGCTCCGCGGAGTACGCGGCCCTCCTCGTCGGCCTGAACAGCATCTTCCAGATGCTCCTCTACTCCGTCCTCGCGTGGTTCTTCGTCACCCTCCTCTCGGGCTGGGTCGGCGGCGCGACCGCGGCCCAGACGGTCCCCATCTCCATCGTCGACGTCGCGGGGACCGTGCTGTTCTACCTCGGCATCCCCCTGGCCATGGGGTACGTCACCCGCGCCGTCCTGGTCCGGCGCCGCGGCGAATCGTGGTACGAGGGCGTGTTCATGAAGCGCCTCGCGCCGACCGCGATCCTTGGCCTCCTCTTCACCGTGGTCGTGATGTTCTCCATGCAGGGCGGCAACATCGTGGGACTGCCCTGGGACGTGGTCCGGATCGCCGTGCCACTGGCCTTCTACTTCGTCATCATGTTCTTCCTTTCCTTCGGGCTCTCGAAACGCCTCGGCTTCTCGTACGAGGAGACGACGACCCTGTCCTTCACCGCGGCGAGCAACAACTTCGAGCTCGCGATCGCCACCACGGTGGGCGTCTTCGGCATCGCGTCCGGCCAGGCCTTCGCGGCGGTCATCGGCCCCCTGATCGAGGTGCCCGTCCTCCTGAGCCTCGTGAACGTGGCTCTCCGGTTCCGGCCGCGGTTCGCCGGCAAGAGAGGGGCCAAGGCCGAGCCGGCTCCCGCGGTCTTAGGAGACCCGAAATAGGGCCGCATCAGCGAGGCCGCCTCACGTTTAAATATGGGGGTCGGCTACGACGCGAACATGTCCCTCGCACACAAGCTACTCCGAGCCTTGGACCGGGTCCGTCCGGCCCCGGTGGCCCACGCGCACTGCGACATCCCGTGCGGCATCTACGACCCCCACAACGCCCAGATGGCGGCCCACACGGTCATCCGCATGGTGGACCTGATCAACCAGCTCGAGAAGCCGGGGGCGAACGCGACCCCGGAGCAGAAGCAGGAGTACCACAACAAGCTCCAGCGCTACATCGCGACGAAGGAGCAGCACGCGGAGCTGTACAAGCACGAGGTCCGCGTCCTCTACGGGGACTACTTCAAGCCCGAGCACGTCCAGCAGTTCCCGTCCCTCCACGACACGGTCTGGAAGGCCCTGAAGGCGGGGAGCAAGGGGCGCCAGGAGGTCAACCTAGCCGCCGCCGAGGACATGCTCAAGCTCGCGAACGAGATCGCCGAGGGGTTCTGGAAGACGAAGGGCATCGCGACGTACAAGGCGAAGGCCCCCTACCCGACCGCGCGCGAGACCGTCTACCCTAAGCTCGCGTAGGCGATATGGGGAGCCGTGCTCCCCCTCGCCCGGTTCCGCGTCGAGGACAACAGCATGGAGCCCGCGCTCCGCCCCGGCGACTACGTGATCGTGAACCGCTGGGCGTACCGCCGCAGGGACCCGGAGGCGGGGGACGTCGTGGTCCTCCGGAACCCGGAGGCTCCCGGGCAGTTCCTCGTCAAGCGGGTGATGTCCGGGGACCGCCTGACCGGCCTCTTCGTCCTCGGGGACAACGCGGCCCACAGCCGGGACAGCCGAGCGTTCGGCATGGTACCCCTGCACCTCGTCGTGGGGAAGGTGCGGCATACCGCGAAACCCTGAGGGCGCGGTCCGCGAGCGCGAAAGGTTTATTCCGGCGGGTCGTCCCGCCGCCGCGGGTGATGAGGCCCGCCCCAACCGCCCCGCCCGGGGCTGATGGCTTCTACGGTGAACCGGGCGAGACGGCGTCGGGGCCCCGCGGGTCCCTGCGCCGAGGAACGGTGCAGGGATGGACTGGGACCAAGTGGAGCTCGTCGGCGTCGTCGCGACCGGGAGCGTCGTGCGGTACTTCGCGTCGGGAGGGCTCACCCGGGGGGACTTCCCCTGGGGCGCGTTCTTCGTGAACATCACGGGGAGCTTCCTGCTCGCCGTCGTCTTCTTCCTGGCCATGGGCCGCGGGTTCATCACCTCGGACCTCCGGGCCCTGGTGTTCGTGGGCATCTTCGGCGGATACACGACGATGTCCACGTTCAGCCTGGAGACGGTGACCCTCCTCACGGAAGGGCAGCTCGGCTGGGCCGCGGCAAACGTCTTCCTGAACGGCGGGCTATGCGTGGTCGGGGCCTACCTGGGGCGGGCCGTGGGGATGCTGCTCGGGGGCGCGTGAGATGGACCTCGCGGAGAAGGCGGTGCGCGTGAAGATCTACGTCGGGGAGTCGGACCGGTACGGCGGCCTTCCGGCGTACAAGGCCGTCGTCCACTACCTCCGGGAGCAGGGAGTCTGGGGGGCCACGGTCACCCGCGGCGTCTACGGGTTCGGGAAGCGGAGCCTGCTGCACACGTCGACGCCGCTGCGGCTGAGCGAGGACCTGCCGATGATCATCGAGGCGGTGGACTCGGAGAAGAAAATCACGGCGGCGATCGCGAAGATCAGCGAGATGGTGAAGGGAGGCCTCATCACCGTCGAGGATGTCCGCGTGCTGCGGCACCTGGGCTGAGGGGCTCAGTCCCACTTCTCGAACCGCACGAGGGCGAACCCGAGCTGCTTGCACAGCTTCGACACGTCCTCGACCATGTTGTTGAGCCCGCAGATGAGGACCTGCTTGTTCGCGTAGTCCTTGAGCTCGTTCTGGATGATCTTCTGGACGTAGCCCACGCGGCCCTGGTAGTCCGGCCGCTCCGGACGGGAGACGGTGGAGTAGTAGTGGAAGTTCGGGTGCTCCCGCTCCCACTTGAGGAACAGGTCGTGGTAGATGAGCTCGTACGTGTACCGGGTGCCGAACACGAGGTGGATCTCGTGCCCGTCGTCCAAGTTGTTCTGGAAGAGGTGCCCCAGGTGGGACACATACGGCGCGACGCCGGTCCCCGTGGCGACGAAGACCGTGTCGTACTCCAGCGGCTCCTGCAGGACGAAGCGGCCCAGGGGCGCGATCGTCGAGAGCTTCGTGCCGGGCGTGAGGTGGTGCATGTAGTTCGACATGAAGCCGCCCTCGACGACCTTGACGCAGAGCTCGAGGTAGTCCTTGTTCTCCGGCCACGAGGCGATCGAATACGGCCGGGAGACCTTCTTGCCGTCCTTCTCCGCGAAGATCGAGATGAACTGGCCCGGTTCGAAGTCGAAGACGGGCTCGTTCTCGAAGGCGAAACGGATCAGGTAGGTCTCCGGGTACTTCGGTGCGATGTCGAAGACCTCCTGGACGATGGCGGTGTGGCGGCCCGACCGGTACTTGGGAGGCGCTTCCTTGACCACGGGCTTGGCGGGGGTGATTGCGGGAGCGGGGGTCGGCGCCGTTCCTTGCATCATACGACGCTGGGCACCGCCAGGTCCGATTTAAACGTTTGTCCGCAGTTGTCGCGCACCGGAAATCGTTTAGGCTTTCCTAATTCAGGGCGACTGGGTCGTGCTCGCTGCGATCCACACGCGCTTCGTCATCCGGAGGTCGGCAGCGGCCACGGCAGCCCGTTCCATGTGCGGAGGCGACAAGCCGCGGGGCGGCGGCTACGGCGTGGACCGGCTCATCGGGGGTCGCCGGAGGTCGAAGCGGTCGGCGTTCATCACCTTGGCCCACGCCGCCACGAAGTCGGTCACGAACTTCGCCTGGGCGTCGGCGGAGCCATAGACTTCGGCAAGGGCGCGCAGCTCCGAGTTCGACCCGAAGACGAGGTCGACGCGGGTGGCGGTCCACTTCAACTCGCCCGTCTTGCGATCGTGTCCCTCGAACACGTTCTCATCCGAGGTCGTGTTCCACTCGGTGCGCATGTCCAGGAGGTTCACGAAGAAGTCGTTCGTCAGCGTCTCCCGCCGCTTCGTGAAAACGCCATGTTGCGACTGCGCGGAGTTCGCGTTCAGGACCCGCATGCCGCCTACCAGAACCGTCATTTCGGGCGCGGTGAGGGTCAGCAACTGCGCCTTGTCGACGAGGAGCTCCTCGGCGGGCACGGCGAACTGGGTCTTGAGGTAGTTGCGGAACCCGTCCGCGACCGGTTCGAGATAGCCGAAGGACTCCACATCGGTCTGCTCCTGCGACGCGTCCGTGCGGCCGGGCGTGAAGGGGACGGTCACGTCGTGTCCGGCCTTCTTCGCCGCCCGCTGGACTGCCGCGCAGCCACCGAGAACGACTAGGTCAGCGAGGGACACTTTCTTGCCGGCGGAGCGCTCGGCGTTGAACGCCTTCTGGATGCCTTCCAGAACGGTCAGCACCTTGGCCAGTTGGGCGGGCTGGTTGACCTCCCAGTCCTTCTGCGGCGCAAGGCGGATGCGCGCGCCGTTCGCCCCGCCGCGCTTGTCGGAGCCGCGGAAGGTGGCTGCGGATGCCCATGCGGTCGAGACCAGTTGCGAGATGGACAGACCCGAAGCCAGGATTTTGGCCTTCAGGTCCGCGATATCCTTGGCATCGATCGGCTTGTGATCCACGGCGGGAACGGGATCTTGCCAGATCAGCTCCTCCGCCGGGACCTCGGGTCCGAGATAGCGTGCGCGCGGACCCATGTC
>JAJYKG010000171.1 GCA_021788795.1 Thermoplasmata archaeon
GCGCTCTGGGACCAGGTGCCCCTGGCCGAGACGATGAGGGCCCTCGAGAAACTCGAGCGGGATGGGAAGATCCGTCACATCGGGGTGAGCAACTTCGCGGTTCGCGACCTCGAGGAGGCGCGGGCCGCCCTCTCCCGCGCAGACATCGTCTCCGACCAGGTCCAGTACAGCCTCCTCCACCGCGAGCCCGAGGTGGACCTGCTGCCCTACTGCGCCCGGGAGGGCATCGGCATCCTCGCCTGGAGCCCGATCGCGAAGGGGATCCTGGCGGGCACCTACTCGGCCTCCCGTCGGCCGAAGGACCGCATCCGCTCCGACGAGGCGCTGTTCAAGCCCTCGAACCTGCGGGCGGCGACGCCCCTGCTCGCCGCGCTGCGGCGCTCCGGGAAGGTCCATGGGAAGACGCCCGCCCAGGTCGCGCTGCGATGGCTCGCGGACCATCCCGGGGTCGTCCCGATCCCCGGGGTCAAGCGGCCGGCCCAGGCGGAGGAAAATGCCGGGGCCGCCGGGTGGTCCCTGAGCCGCGCGGAACGCGCGGCCCTGGACCGGGCCTCGGCGGCGGTGCTCGGCCGGCTGGACACGTTCTGAGGCTCAGCCCTGCGGCGGCGACGGCGGGTTCACCGGTGGCTGCACCGGAGGCGACCTCGGCTTCCGGCGGATGACGATCGCCGCGATGATCGCGATGATGACGATCACCACGATGGCCACCGCGTAGGTCGTGTAGTCCGGGGGTGAGCTCGGCGGCGGTGCGGAGGACGCGACGTCGATCGTGCCGCCCATCACTGAGGGCCCGTGGATGCCGCACGCGTAGGTGAAGTTCCCCGCCTGGCTCGCCACGAAGCTGAAGCGGACCGCGTGGGTGCCGTTGAAGACCGGGGAGACCGTGTTGCCCGAGGTCGAGTTGGTCCGGGCGAAGTCCACGTAGAAGGTGTGGTCGATCCCGTCCGCAGAGAACAGGTCGACCGTGACCGTCTGCCCCTCCTTCACGCTGAGTGTCGGCCCGGGCTGCGTGATCGAGCTGGCCGTGAGGCCCCAGCCGTGGGTCGTCCCGGCGCTCCCCCAGAGCGTATAGGTGGGCGCGGGCATGACGACGAGCTCGCCCCACATCGTGCCCGGGTGGATGCTGCACCGGTACGTGTAGGTGCCCGGGGCCTGGGACACGGTGAAGTTGTACCAGACCGGCCCGGTCGTCGAGTTGAACGGGGTCGAGATGGGCTCCCCCGAGTCGGCGACGGAGTTGTTGTTGAGGTCGAGGAACCAGGTGTGCGTCACGCCGTCGGCGCTGTGCAGGTGCAGGTCGAGCTGCTCCCCCGTCGTCACGACGAGGGTCGGGCCCGGCGTGCTGGTGCTCGCGGCCGTGAGGCCCCAGCCGTGGACCGCGTCCCCGTACAGGGCGTAGGGCCAAGCCGGGGTCGTGCTGGCCGTCGCCGAGACCGTCCCCGTGCTCGTCACCGTGGGCGGTGCGGCCGCCGCGAACGCCGCGCCCGCCAGCAAGACCGCCAGCAGGACGGTTCCGTAGAGAATGGACTTCATGGGATTCCCTTCGTGCCTGTTTTCGGTCAGCCCAAGAACGCCCTCTCCTTAAACGTTCGCCGTAGCGTGGGACAGGCCTCGAAGTGCGGGGGATGGGATTTTCCGCCCCGCGCTGCATCGGGGCGCGGGACCTTTGAACCCATGGACCCCTGTGGGACGGGATTTTAAGTCCCGCGCCGTTGTCCTAGCTTGGCTACCCCCGCGGCCGACGCATCGGGGGTACAATATAATGCCTTTGGGGTGACCGCGGCGCCCGCATCCTGGCCTGCGGTCGTCCCCCTTGGGTGGCAGCCTCCGGGGCGGGAGGACGCCGAGCCGCGAGCCTTTATTATGCGCGGCACGGGTGTCCCGCCCATGGGGCGGCTCGGGGGAAGGACCGCGATCGTGACGGGCGGGAGCGGCGGGATTGGCCGGGCCACCGCGCTCGAGCTCGCACGGGAAGGGGCGGACGTCGCCGTCCAGTACCGCGACGGGAGGGACCGCGCCGAGGCGGCCGCAGCGGCCATCACGGCGCTGGGCCGGAAGGGCCTCGCCCTCACCGCGGACGTCTCCGATCCGGACGCGTGCCGGCGGCTGGTGGAGGACGCCACCCGGGCGCTCGGCTCGATCGACGTCCTCGTCTCCATGGCGGGCTACCCGTTCCGCCGGGAGGAGTGGTTCAAGGACTTCACCCTCCTTTCCCCCGAGGAGGCTCGTCATCCGTTGGAGGTGGACCTCCTCGGTTCGGTCTTCATGGCCCAGGCCGTGCTCCCCGGGATGGTGCGCGCGGGCCGCGGGGCGATCGTCCTGACGAGTTCGACGCCCGCCCTCACGGGCGACACGGTCGGCATCCCGTTCCTCGTGGCCAAGGCGGGCCTTCTCGCCCTCGCGCGGTCGCTGTCCCAGATCTATGGGCCCCGGGGGATTCGCGTGAACGCGCTCGCCCTGGGGAGCATCGACTCGGAGGCCATGGCCGCCCTCCGGCCGGAGGAGAAGCGGGCCCTCGCGGAGGAGCCCGCCCTCAAGCGCTGGGGTCGTCCGGAGGAGGTCGCGCGAACGGTCGCCTTCCTGGCCTCGGACGATGCCTCGTACATCACCGGGCAGACGATCGTGGTGGACGGCGGCTACGCCCTCCGCTGAGCGCGTGCGTCAGCGCGCCGCGGCGCCCGAGCCCTCGAGGGCGTACGTCATCTGCTCGTTGCACCCGTGGCACGTGACGACGAGCTTCGGCCCCTCCGCGCGGTACTGCTCGCGCACGATCCAGTGGCAGCGGCCGCACCGCGAGACGAGGCGCACCTCTTCCTGGTGCCCCTGGACCCGGAGGAAGAGGCCCTCGTCCGTCGATCGCCAGCCCTTCACGACCAAGCCCAGAGATTCCCCGATGGGGACGTCGCGGACCATGCCCCTGCCTCCGCGGCAGGAGATGCCCGCCGACGGCTTACGCTTTGCCCCGCGCCGCGGGATACGTGACGCGGCCGGACCGGACCTTCGCGAAGGGTGTGAGCGCGTGGTCCCGGGCCGAGCCCGGGCCGAGGATGTGGACCACCCGGACGCCCCGCACGAGGAGCGCGTCGGACAGGAGGCCGCGGTGGCACCGCCAGGGGACCGCCTCGGCGCACATGATCGCGGTGCGGCGTTGCTTCGCGAGGGCGATCAGCCGGTCCAGGGCGGTTCCGAACTCGGGAGTCTCCATGTAGTCTGCGTAGCCGCGGAAGCTTGCGTTCCGCCATCCCGCGTTCGCGGAGTCGGGCCGGGCCTTGCGGTAGCCTCCGAGGTCTTTGAGGTGCTCGTAGCTCATGCCCGCTCGCGACAGGCTCTCGGCGAGGGCCTCCCGGTTCGTCCACGGGACGCGGGCGGACGCGGGAAAGTGCCGCACGTCCGCCAGGAGTTCGATGCGGTGCTCCCGCAGGAGGGCGAGGAACTCGTCGAACGTGCGCGTGGAGTGGCCGACCGTCCAGACCGTGGCCTCGGCGGGGACGAGCACGGGATCCCCTCAGGCATCGGCCCGCGGCGCCTTGAACGTGGCGGGGCTCAACGGTACGCCTGGCATCGCCCGCAGTACCAGCGGCCATACTGAGCGACCCACGTCAGAGGGGTGCCGCAGACGTAGCAGGAGGGCTGCTGGTAGGCGCCGGGGGCGGCCGGCTGGCCCGCCGCGGGAGGCTGTCCCGCGTAGGTCTGCGGGGGCGCGCCATAGGCGGGCTGCGGGTAGTAGTACGCGGGCGTCGCCGGACTCGTCGCGGCCAGGACGATCCCGATGATGAGGAGGACGAGTCCGAGGCCGCACACGGGCGCGAGGAAGAAACCGAACACCATGCACACGACGCCGAGGACGATGAGCAGGATGCCGAGCTCGTGGTTCTGCATGGACCACCCGCGGCGGCATCGGCCGGGGGCGATAAAAAGGTGAGGAGGGGCCGCCCGCCTACACGACGTTCACGGGGCGGCCGGCCGACCCGAGGAGCGAGCGGCCGCAGGTGCAGACCTTGCTGGACCCGCATCCGATGCAGAAGAACTCCTGCTTCTCCGGGTCGAAGGCCACGGGCATCCCACACCCGCAGGCGCGGGGGGTCGGCGCGCGCGAGGCATGCACCGCGCGGCGGCGGACGGCCTGCGCGTCCGGGTTCGGGAGGTTCTCCGACGTGTTGGCGTCGTTCGTCATGGAGACCACCGGTCTTGGATGACCATGTTCTCATTGTCCTTGGCTACTAGAAAAGGCTGTCTCCATATGCTTAAGGGGTAGGAGGGAAGGCCCGCGGTATTCTGTCGCCTGCCTCGGCGTGACGCGCCTAGGCCTTGCGGACCTCGTCGAAGAAGTACTCCTCCGGCCCGTGCGCCTTCCCCGAGCGGGCCTCGACCTCCCGGGAGCGCAGCTCGATGCGGCGGATCTTGCCGCTGATCATCTTCGGCAGCTCGGAGACGAACTCGAGGATCCTCGGCGCGTTGTACGGCGTGAGGTCGGCGCGCGTGAGCTGGGAGAGGTCGTCCGCGAGGGCGCGGGACGGCGCGTACCCCGGGCGCAGGACGACGAACGCCTTCACGAGGTTCCCGCGGATCGCGTGCGGGCTGCCGACGACCGCCGCCTCGGCCCCGGCGGGGTGCTCGAGGAGCGCGCGCATCCAGCGGTGGGGGCAAGCTCATGGCGTGAGAACTGCCCGGCCGGTGAAGCTCCTTCGTCCATGTCCCCGACACACACATCCGCGAGCCAAGGATTGCGACCGCGTTCGCTGGCTTGTTGCTGCGGAGCATGAGGGGCGCGGACGTCATCGCGCTGAAAGTCGGGCTGCGGATGTTGTGCGCTCACGCTTCCGGCCCATCGGTCTCGCCACCTGTCTGGTCGGCCGACAGTGCCCGGCGCTTCGGTGGGGGCGGCGTCCCCCGACAATCATCGACAGCAACGACGATCCCCATGTTCTCCTGCTGCCCCCCATCTGTTACGAAGACGACTGGGAACACGACCGCGCCTTCGCCACGAGCAACGAAGTCGTGCCCAAGTCAGAGGAATGCCCGCTTC
>JAJYKG010000172.1 GCA_021788795.1 Thermoplasmata archaeon
AAGCCCCGTCCGGATGAGGTCGCCGCCTGCCGGCCGTATCTGCGGGCCCAGATCGCCTGCGTATGGCCGCGGGTCGTGGTGACCCTCGGGTCCACGGCCCTCCGGGCACTCCTGGGGCCGGGCCACGAGCTCAAGACCTCGAGGCGGGAGTCCCTGCACGTGGGCGGGATCCCCGTCGTGGCGACCTACCACCCCGCCGGCGTTCTCTACAACCGGAAGCTGGAACCCCGCCTTCGGCAGGATCTGCGGAAGGTCGCGCGGGCCGTGGCCCCGGCGCGCCGTTCGCGGCGACGCCGCGGGGCTAGCGGAAGAAGGGCTTGACCCGCTCCAGCGGCCACGCGTTGACGAGGTCTGCGGCGGTCAGCCAGCCTCGCCGCGCGCTGCCCACCCCGAAGCGCATCGCGCCGAGTTCCGGGCCGCCATGGGCGTCCGTGTCCACGGTGAGCACGCAGCCCGCCGCCTTCGCGGCGCGCGCCTGCGGCCCCGTGAGGTCCATCCGGGTGGGCCCCGCGTTGACCTCGACCGCCGTGCCCGTGCGGGCGCAGGCGGCGAACACGGCGTCGAAATCGATCTCGATGGGGTCGCGGGAACCGATGAGCCGGGCCATCGGGTGGGCGAGCACGTTCACGTACGGGTTCTCCACCGCCGCCACGACGCGCGCGGTCATCTCCTTCCGGGGCACCGTGAACTTCGAGTGGATCGAGGCGAGGGCGTAGTCGAACTCCTTGAGGACCTCGTCCGGGTAGTCCATCGCGCCGCCTTCGAGGATGTCGCACTCCGTGCCGACGAGGACCGTGAACCCCTTGAGGTCCCGGTTCAGCTCGCGGATGCGGTCCCGCTGGGCGAGCGCCTGCTCGCTCGTGAGACCGAAGGCCACGACAGCGGAGGGCGAGTGGTCCGAGATGCCGACGTACTCGTAGCCGAGGGCGCGCGCGGCCCCCACCATGGCCTCGAGCGGCTCCGTCCCGTCCGTCGCGTTCGTGTGGACGTGGAAGTCGCCGCGGATGTCCGAGGGTTTCACCAGGTCGGGGAGTTCGCCCCTCTGGGCCGCCTCGATCTCCCCGCGGTCCTCCCGAAGTTCCGGGGGGATCCACGGCAATCCGAGGGCGCGGTACACGTCCTCCTCGCTCGCGCCCGCGAGCGTATGCTCGCCGCGGAAGACGCCGTACTCGTTCAGCTTGAGGCCCTGGTCCACGGCCATGCTCCGCAGGTGGACGTTGTGGTCCTTCGACCCCGTGAAGTACTGGAGCCCCGCCCCCCAGCTGTCCGCGTCCAGGATCTCCAGGTCCACCTGGAGCAGATGCCGCGCGCCGTCATAGCCGGCGTAGTCGACGAGGACGCTCGACTTGATCTCGCCCTCCGAGTAGACCTGCTTCACGTCGCGGAACGAGGTGAAGGCGCGCATGACGCTCCGGACGTCCGGCGTGGTCACGAGGATGTCCACGTCGCCCACGGTCTCCCGCATCCGCCGGAAGCTGCCCGCGGCCTCGAGCCGCGCGACGGGGGCGTGGGCCTCGAGGTGCGCGCGGAGGGCGTCCACCACGCGGGCCGCGTCCCACAGGAGGGCCCGCGACTGGCCCTGACGGTAGGTCCCGATCGCCTTCAGGAGGTTCGCCTCCGTCTTCTCCCCGAAGCCTTTGATCCGCCGCAGGCGGCGGTGCTTCGCGGCCTGTTCGAGCGTCGCCAGGTCCGTGATCCCGAGCTGCTGCCAGAGCACCTGGACCTTCTTCGGCCCGATGCCGCGCACCTGCAGGAGCTCGAGCACGCCCGCGGGGATGCGGGCCTTCAGCTCCTCGTGGTAGGCGATGCGGCCCGTGGTCACGAACTCGGTGATCTTGTCCGCGATCGCGCTCCCCACGCCGGGGATGTCCCCGAGCCGGCCCTCGCTGGCGAGGTCTGCGACGTCCGTCGTCAGGCCCTCGATCGCGCGGGCGGCGCGGTGATAGGAGACCACGCGGAAGCGGTCCTCCCCGAGGATGTCGAGCATGTCGCCGATCTCGTGGAGGGCGGCCGCGACCTCCTCGTTCGTCACGGCCGCACGAACCCCGGCGACCTCCTTTATAGTTTCGCGCGCGCATGGGCGGGCGCGTGATCTGGGTCGGGACCTGCGGCTTCGCGCGCCGCCACGCGGACGTGTTCCGCGACCTCGCCGCGGTGGAGATCCAGCAGACGTTCTACCGCCCCGTGGCCCCGGAACTCGCGGCCCGGTGGGCGGCCGAGGCGCCCGCGGGCTTCCGGTTCACGATGAAGGCGTCCCAGTTCATCACCCACGAGGCGTCGTCCCCCACCTACCGCCGCGCGGGGCGCACGATCCCGCCCGCGGAGGCGGACGCGTACGGCGGCTTCCGGGCGACAGCCCGCGTCGAGGAGGGGTGGCGGGCCACCGCCGCGGTCGCGGAGGCGCTCCACGCCGCGGCCGTCGTCTTCCAGTGCCCCGCCTCGTTCCTGCCGACCCCGAAGAACCTCGAGGCGCTGTACGCCTTCTTCGAGTCGCACGGGACCTCCTCGGTCCGCGCCTGGGAGCCGCGAGGCCCCTGGCCCACCCACGTCGTCGAGAGGATCTGCGAGGACCTCGGCCTCGTCCACGCGGTCGACCCGTTCGCCGCGGAACCGGCCACCGCCGGCTTGGCCTACTTCCGCCTCCACGGCAGCCCGCCCGGCCAGGCCGCGTACCGGTACACGTACACGGACGCGGACCGGGTGCGACTCCGCTCCATGGCGGAGGAGTACGACGACGCCTACGTGATGTTCAACAACGTGGCGATGCACGCGGACGCGCGCGGGTTCCGCGCGCTCCTCGGCTCCGGGGCCCAGGGATAATCAAAGCTGGCATTCACGGAAGAGCAAAGGCGAGGAAACGTTTGTATAGCCCTCCCCGCACTTGCGAGCGAGGATCGGCCATGGCGAAATCGGGGCGCATCCCACGGGAGGTCATCGAGTTCTTCAACCAGCCCGGCGGCCACTCCCTGATCGTGAAGGGGCCCGCGGGGACGGGCAAGACGACGTTCGCCCTGCAGCTCACGGAGGAGCTGGGCGAGGTCGCGGAGTCCCACTACCTGAGCTCCCGCGTCTCGGACGAGTCCCTGTACAACCAGTTCCCCTGGCTCCGGGACCGGCTCAAGCCCGCCATCCTCCAGACCGCGCCGCCGAAGCCCAAGGCGACGACCAAGGTCCTCCGGACCGCCTTGGACCAGCTCGAGGGCAAGATCGAGGCGGGCGAGGAGAGCGGCGACGAGGAGGGCGCGAAGTCCGTCGCCGGGGCCGACGTCAAGGACGGCTACATCGAGATGTCCATCGGCTTCGACCTGCCGGAGATCGAGGCCGCATACGATTTCGTGGACGGGAAGATGCCCAAGCGGTCCCTCGTCCTCATCGACTCGATCGACGCGCTCGCCGAGCACTACGGCCTCGCCGCGTCCAAGCTCATCAACGTCCTCCAGCGGGACCTGGTGGAAGGGAGCAAGCAGAACGTCGTCTACGTGCTCGAAGGAGGCGGCGAGACGCGCCTCGATTACCTCGGCGACGGTGTGCTCAGCCTCTCCTCCCTGGAGCATCAGGGCCGCCGGCTGCGCGTGATGGCGATCGAGAAGCTGCGCGGGCAGCAGGTCGGCCAGCACAAGTACCTCTACACGCTCGACGGCGGGCGCCTCGAGGCCTTCGAGGCGAAGGAGGCGTCCAAGGGTTCCACGCCGCGGGGATGGAAAGCGATCCCGGACCCGAGCAAGGGCGTCGTGAGCACGGGCGCGAGGGGGCTCGACGCGATCCTCGGCGGCTTCCTGCGCGGCCGCGTCACCGCGTTCGAAATCTCGAACTACGTCCCCGCAGATTATGTGGACTGGCTCCGGACGGCCATGGTGTGCAACTTCGCGGCCCAGGGCCGCGGCGTCGCCCACGTGCCCCCGCGGAAGGGGAGCGCGGAGTTCCTCCGCGAGCTCGTGAGCCCGCACCTCCCGTCCAACGTGTTCGAGACCCACGTCCAGGTCTTCGAACCGGTCACGCTCGGCAGCGGGGAGGTCTCCAAGAACGCCCTCCACATGGAGGGGACGAACGTGGACAACGACCTGAAGTGGTCCAACGTGGAGTACCACCTCCCCCGGTCCGCGCGGCCGTACCTCGCCCTGATCGCCTTCGACACGCTCGAGTCCGTCTACGGCGACAAGGTGCTCGAGCAGATGTCCGGTGTCCTCGGGGCCGTGCGCCGCTCGGGCGACGTGTTCGTCGGGTTCGTCACCCCGCAGAGCGCGTCCGGCGCGAAGTTCACGAACCTGGCGAGCACCGTCCTCCATGTGGAGAGTCTGAGCGGCTGCGTGGTCCTCTACGGGGAGAAGCCGTACACGGAGCTGTTCGCCTTCTCGTGGGACTGGAGCGGCGGCGTGCCCGAGATGGTGCTCCGCCCCATCGTCTGAGCCCCTCGGCGCGGTCCCTCCGCAACCGCGGACTTCGGCCGGCCGAGCGCGTCCGGTCCCCGGCCCACGGAAGTATCAAAAACGAGAACCGGATAGAAACGGAGTTAATATGGGGCTTGAATCGAGCCGCAATGCGGGAAAAGGACGTTTCGCGGTTGCTCACGGATGAGTACGCGGAACGCATCCTCGTCGCCACGCAGGACGTGCCGCGGTCGGTCCAGGAAATCTCGGACCGGTACGACATTCCCATCGCCGCCTGCTACCGCAAGATCCACGAGCTCGAGTCCGCGGCGTTCCTCAAGGTCGCCGAGATCGTGACGACGCCGAAGGGCAAGACGATGAAGCTCTACCGCTCCCTTCTGAAGTCGGCCCACCTCGTCTACGAGGACGGCGTCTTCCGGGTCAAGTTCGAGTTCGATGTCGAGAAGGACATCAACGGGAAGTGGATCGAGCTCAACTCGGCCAACAGCGCGTGAGGCTTCGCGCGCGCGGGCGCGTTTTCCGCGCGCGGTGATAATCAACGCGCGAAACAGATTCCCCGTCTGATAATCACGGCCGATAGCTTAAATATCCTGGACCGGCATCGAACCCGCACAAGGACGCG
>JAJYKG010000173.1 GCA_021788795.1 Thermoplasmata archaeon
CCCCTGGTCGCCGCCGGCGCCGTCGGCATCGCGCGGGCCGCGTACGAGTACGCGCTGGACTACTCGCGGAAGCGCAAGCAGTTCGGCGGCCCCATCGCGAAGAAGCAGGCGATCGCGTTCATGCTCGCGGACATGAAGACCAAGGTCGACGCCGCGCGGCTGCTCGTCTACCGCGCCGCGTGGATGCTCGACCACGACATGCCCATGAACAAGGAGGCGAGCGAGGCCAAGCTCTTCGCCGCGGACATGGCCATGGACGTGACCACGGACGCGGTGCAGATCATGGGCGGCGCGGGCTACATGAAGGACGAGCCCGTGGAGAAGTGGATGCGGGACGCCAAGGTCTTCCAGATCTGGGAGGGCACGTCTCAGATCCAGCGGCTCATCATCTCCCGTGACGAGATCGGCGAGCTCTGAGCGTCCTCACTCCGGGATCTCGGCCACGCCGCGGGGCGACGTGCGGAACAGGAAGGGCAGGGTCATCAGCCAGGCCGTCTCGAAGATGAGGCACGCGATGGCCGGGAGGCTCGCGACCGGCCCGAAGACGGCGGACGCGAGCACGACGGTCAGCCCGAGGTTCTTGAACCCCCCGAAGGTGGCCGTGGCGACGCGCGTCGCGCGGTCGAGCCGGAAGGCGTTCGCCGCGGCAAGGATGAGGAGGCCGAGGCCGAAGGTCCGGAGCAGGGCCAGGGCGAACAGCCCGGCGAGCAGGTCGGGCCGTCCGAGGAGGACGGCCCGGGCGGAGCCCGCGATCGCGAGGACGAGGAAGAAGAACGCCACGCTCACGACGGTCGGCCGCGCGTCGTGAATCCGCCGCCACCGGGCGAGGGGCCGGGAGAGCAGGATGGGGAGTCCGATGAGGAGCAGGGTCTGCAGCACGATGGCGTCCAGCGGGACCGCCTCACCGAGGAGGGCGACCGTGAGGGCGGGGACGGTGACGAGGCCGAGGAGGTAGAGGACCGCGTCCGCGATGAGCGCGCTCCGCACGTTCCCGCGGAGGAGGGAGGTCACGGGCACGATGAGCACGGCGGGCGGCACCGCCGCAACGAGGACCCACCCGCTCCGCAGGTCCCGCTCCGGGCTCAGCGCGGCGAACGCGAGGACGAGGCCCCCCAGCGCGCCGTAGGTCATGAGGAGCGCGAGGCCGATGCCCCTCGCCTCCGTGCGCAGGGAGAGGCCGCCGAACGAGATCTCCGTGAGGGAGAACGCCATCGCGAGGATCAGCATCGCGTCCTCCACGGGCGTGGTGAGGGAGGACGGGAACCCTCCCGTGGCGAGCCCCGCCACGAGGCCCGCGGCCACCATGAGGGGGAAGTTCCTCCAGAACCGGAACACGCCGCCGCGACAGGGATGCCGCGTCTTAAGCTTGAGGCTCCCCGCCCGCCGCGGTCACAGGGTCACGAGCGCCGCGCCCACGATCGCGAGGCCCACGGCGATCTTCTGCGCGCGCGTCATCTCCTCCTCCATCCAGTAGCGGCGGAAGAGGATCGCGACGATCGGGTACGCGGTGGTCAGGGGGACCACGACCGCGAGCGGGCCCAGGCCGATGGCGAGGAAGATCGTGATCCCGGCAACCGCGAACAGGACCAGGGTCGGCTGCGCCGCGCGGACGGCCGCCCGGTCCACCGGGCCGCGCTTCCGCGACTCGCGCCACCCGAGGGCGAGCATCATCGGGGTGGAGACGACCACGTAGACGCCGGCGTTCCCCGCGAAACCGATGGAGCCGATCGCGAGCTTCTCGAAGACGCCCCAGGCCCCCCACAGGAGGACCGCGAGGATCATCGGGGCGAGCCACGCGCGGCTCGCGGAACCCTTGGGCGCCTCGTCGACCCAGCCCAGGAGGAACGTAGCCCCGACGAGGAGCGCGATGCTGAGGATCTGGAGGGGGAGCAGGGTGGCACCCAGGCCGACGACGGCCGCGATGACCGTGACGACCGGGTAGGCCGCGGTGAACCCGCTGACGACGGAGGCCTCGCCGGACTCCATGGCCATGAACCAGAGCATGTTGCCCACGGTTCCGCAGAGCGCGGACGCCACGCCGAGTGCGACGCCCGCAGGCGTGAGGGAACCGCTGCCGCTGCCGAAGAGGAACCAGCCTGCGTAGATCGGGACGCTATAGAGGGAATACAGGGCGAGCATCCGGCCTGGACCCAGCCGGACCGTCGGCTCTTTGGACAGCCCCTCCCCGAGGCCGTAGAGCACGACCGTGAGGAGGGCGCAGACGAGCCAGAGCTCCATCCCGCGCCTCTGCCGTTCGTTGGTCTTTGTCAGCGTCCGTTTCCATGGCTGCAGACTCCGTGCGGGGGCGTTCCCCACATCCGAGTTGCGGGGTCTTGTAGGCCGAGGTTTTCTTAAAGGTGCCGGCAAGAAAGCTGCATGCTGCGAACGAAAAAGGAAGGTGGGAGCGGTCTCCCGCTGCCACTTCCGGTGACGGGGCGATCGCCTATGGCGCCGTCCCGTAGGAGGGCGGGCGCGCGGCCGCGAAGGCGGGCAGCCCCTGGAAGTCCTCGGCCACCTTCCCCGTGGTCGCGTAGCGGTAGAGCGCCGCGATCAGGATCGAGCTGGCGGCGGACGCCACGAGCCCGAGGACGACCCAGTACACGACCATGACGACGAGGCCCACGACCAGCCCGAACGCGCCGCCCAGGAGGAACCCGAGGAGGGGCGCGAGCAGGCCCGCGAGCCCGAGGAGGACGAAGATCACGCCCATGCTGAACCCGCCGACCAGGGTCTCGCCCCACGTCGTCTTGAAGAGGTGCGCGCTCCGCTTCACCGCGGCCCACGGCCCGAGCTTCTCGTATACGAGGATGGGCACGACGAAGTAGGTGGCGAGGCTCCACGCGATGCCCACGAGCCCGAGGATGATCTTGCCGATGAAGCCCAGCCGCTCCTGGATGGCGCGGAGGATCATGGCCACGGTCGCCGCGAACAGCGCCCAGAGGAAGATCCTCCCCGCGTTCTCGCGGGCGATGCGCAGGCCGTCCCCGAGGGTGGGGTTGCCACCGTTGAGGCGGATCGTCGCCGCGCCGATGATTGCCGCGTTGAAGAAGAAGGCGATGAAGAAGGAGACGACATAGTAGAGCACCATGACGACCGCGAACAGCCACGTGAGGTCGCCCCCGAACGCGGCCCCGAACCCGACGGTCACGAACATCCCGCCGAGGAACACGGCAAGGATGCCGAGGATCGCCAGGCCCGAGAGGAGCGGGAACAGCAGGAGTTCCTTGTCCTTCCGCAGCACGCGCAGGCTCGTCTTCGTCAGTTGCCAGCCGTTTCCGATACGACCCATGTGACCTCCCTCCCTTGTCTCGCACGCCCCGTCACGGGGTGCCCACCGCCTCGGCGCTCACCCGCGCCGGGGCCGGCGACGCCGGGGAGGCCCGCGGCCTCCGGAGCGCCTTCTTCAGGAACCCGTTCAGCTTGGACTCGACGGCCGGGTCGAGGGGCGGGTCGACGGTGTGCTCCCGCAGGATCCGTTGCGACCGGGCCCGGGCCTTCTCCGCGAGCGTCCTTGCGGCCTCGGGCGACGCGCGCCCGGACCGGACGAACGTCTCCGGGAGGAAGTGCTCGTGGCGGAAGTGGTCCACCGTGTGGGGGTGGCCCAGGTAGGAGCCCTTGAGCCCCACGGCCTCGATCACGTCCGCTGCGAGGGTGTCCTCGGAGACGTCGATGCCCGTGACGATGCGCCTCACGCTGCCCGCGAGGTCGTCGTCGAGCACGAGCTTCTCGTAGCTCGCGGTCAGGCTCGACTCGAGACTCCCGACGACGTCGTAGATGAAGTCGAAGCCCGCGAGGGCGGAGAGCAGGAGCGTCGTCGCGGACTCCGCACCGGCCTGGTAGTCCACGCGGAAGGCCTCCGTGTTGCCTCCCGTGCCGCGGGACGGGATGCCGTAGTAGCGCGCGAGCTGGGCCGCCCCCAGGGAGATGAGCCCTGCCTCCGGCGCCCCGAGGGCCACGGCCCCCGTGCGCATGTCCATGATCGTGGATACGCTCCCGTAGAGGACCGGGGCGCCGCGGCGGACGCACTGCGCGACCGCGATGGACGCGAGGACCTCGGCGTTCTGCTGCACAAGGGTGCCCGCCAGGGTCGAGGGCGCCGTCCCGCCCGCCATGCCCTCCGGGGGCATGATGCAGGGCTGCCCCGCGCGCGCGAACGCGATGAGGCCCTGGGTGGTCTCCTTCGCGAGGGTGAGAGGGCTGACGGGGTTCGTGAAACCCAGGAGGAGCGGCCGCTCCGCGAGCTCCTCGCGGCCCCCCGCCACGATTGCGGCCATGTCGATCGTGTCCTGGGAGTACTGCGTGCCCCAGTTGTACCCGTCCAGCGACTTCGTCGTGAACTTGAACCCGTACAGGACCTCGTAGATGTGGACGACCTCGTTGGGCACGTCGCGGGGCCAGACGACCCACGAGGCGTGGTCGAGGTGGGGCGACGCGTCCACGAGGCGGTAGAAGTCCTCCACGTCCTTCAGGGTCGGCGGCCGCGCGCCATTGGCGTCCTCGACCTGGACCGCGGTTCCCATGCTGCTGAAGTAGGTGTTGCCTTCCCCGAAGGACATACTGCGCCGCGGATCCCGGCCGTACAACTTGAACCGGCTCGGCGCCTGCATCAGGATATCCCGGAGCACGCCCTCCGGGATCCGGACGACGTGGGTGACCTCGTCGCAACTGGCGCCCACGTTCTGGAGCATCCGCACGGCCTCGGGGTCGAGGATCCGCACGCCCGTCTTCTCGAGGACGCGCAGCGTGGCCCCGTGGATCTTCTGCACCTCCCCGCGCGTGAACGGCTCCAGGCGAAGCGTCACTCTCTCCCTCCCTCCGGCCAACCTTTTTCCTCGAGACGGAACATCGTCACGACTCCCTGGCGGCGCCTCGCCGGGATATTCCGTCTCATGGGTTCGCTGGCGTCTTAGTTCCATCGTAATGACTGCACCGGCCGTTGTGTTCGGGTTAGGGCGCCACGCCCGGGGACGCGGCGGGTTGCGGCGCGAGATCGGAA
>JAJYKG010000174.1 GCA_021788795.1 Thermoplasmata archaeon
CCCGTCGCGACGAAGAACCAGGCCGAGGGCAGCTCCGCGAGATGCTCGGAGACCGCGAGCCAGTGAATGACGCCGTCGACATAGAGGAGGGGCACGGCCAACACGACGCCCAGAGTGCGCCTCGACCGGAGAAACCGCGGGTGCTTCAACATCCCGCCCACGGCCACGGCGCCAAGGCCGATCAGCGCGATCTGGATCACATTTGCCGAGTGAATGATCACGGCCCCTCCCGATCCGTGTTCGTGCGAGGGAACGGGCTGGGAGAGGGCATTCGATACGTCGAGGACGAGCATCAGGACAGCGACGCCGATCGCCATGACGATGAGGAGGCTTCCCATGAAGATCCTTGTATCCAGGCTTGAATCCTCCTCGCTGTCTACGGTCACTTCCCGAGGGGTAGCCATCATGACCTCGACTCCGATAACCCGGGGCTATAGGAGGAACCTGCCTGGGTCCGCTGTCCTCTCCGCATCCGTCCCGTCGATCATCATGTGCCTTCAGCCAGGGACGCCACAGACGATTTCGATCTGCATCTGATCCTGTAGGACCACGCCGTAGGAGGGCGACTCCGTCGCGCCGTTTACGACCATCCACACGTGATGCCCGGACGCCGCGGCATGATCGAGGACCTCAGTCGGGTCGAACGTCTTGCCCCAAATGCGGAAGAAGTCTCCGATGCTGAATGCATGGTAGACGTTGGATTCGACGTGGATCGTGCCCGACGCGTCGTGGGTATGCAAGGGAGCCATCCCGCTCATCCCGTAGGAATCCAGGCTGTGATCGACCCACAGGCTGGGATCGATGCCGATGTCCGCGGGAACCGTGACGGTCTGATTGTCGATGACGATCGTGAGGCGGGGATGCCAATGGATGGGCCCGCCCGGCGGCATACTGGACAGGGAGGCCACGCCGAAGAGGACAGCCAAGGTGACGACGGGAACGAAGAGCGCGAGGGCCAAGGTGCGGCGCGTCAAACGAGAGGCGTGCCGCGGCCTCCGTCGTGAATCCCGGATGGCCCGTCGATCTCGGGCCGAAAGGGAGAGGTCGGGATGCTCTCGAGGGTGGACGCTGGCCACGTGTCGCTCTAGATTCTCCAGCTTCACGCCCGAGCCGCAAACCGGACACTTGCGCACCGCCATTTCGCTCGAGACGATTCGCCTCTACCGTATCAGCTTTGTGAATTATCCTCTGGATACTCCGAGGGAGTGTATAGCGCATCGTCCCGGTCTCATGATCACATCCTAGATGGACCTCTGTGGGGCAGGCGTGCCGATTACTTCTGCACCGGACGGCTTCACGGGAGGAAACGTGAGGCCCCATGCTCCCTGACCGAAAAGAGGCTTACTCGGGCGTGCACATAAAGTCCCCTTCCTGATATTGTAGCAGGCTCCGCCACATCCAAGCTTACCCTTACGGGACCCGATTCGCCGGCCCTGTGGGGGTGGTGAGACGAATTTATGTGCATACCCGCTTACGCCGCACGGCTGTCCCGCGACCTCAAGCCGTTCCTTAGCGACCCGGGCAGTGTGTTTTAGCTCGCTTCGCTCCGCACGCGGTGAGCGTTCATCCCACGACGAACTGGCCGTACATCCCTCCGGCAGCATGGTTCGAGACCGCGCACACGTACCAGTACGTCCCCGCCTGGGCGGTGAAGCTCGTCTGTTGGCTCCACATGCCCATGCTCGACATCGGCCCAAGCGAGCTCGTCCCCATCATCGTTCCCGACATCATGCCGCCAGAACCCATCATGCCCGACGAGCTGTAGGGAGGCCCCTGGATGGTCAGGCTCCAGGTGTGGTATTCGCCAGAATCCATGTTGACCATCGTGAGGGTCATCCGAGTGCCCGAGCGCACGTGGATGGTGGGATTCACCATCCCTTGAATCACGAACGCCATGTCGTGATCAGTGGGAGAGCCGTAGGCCACAATCGTCATGGGGCCAGACCCGAACCACAGCGTGTGGTTCCCCGTGAAGCCCTGACCTTGCGTCGCGGACGCGTTCAGCGCGGCAAGGTCGCTCACTTGAAGCTGTTTCGGTTGGGCGTACGTCGCATTCCATGAAGAAAGAGCGGATGGGTTCGCGTACAGGAGGAAGGCAGCAACGACAGCAACCGCCACGATGACGACAAGTATCACGAATAGGATGCGACCGGAGCCGATCGCAGGTCGGGGGGAAGGCGGCGGAGCGGGGAAGCCGGGAGCACGAGCGCCGCCCGGCGACGAACCCTTCTGCCGAAACCATTCCTCTCGGGTGATTTCACCTCGCGCATAGCGCCCGTCCGCGTCGGCTCTCGGGTCGTACGTCCCCTCACTTCCGTTTCTCTTACGAAGTCCCGGGCCTCGCCTTATACCCACGGTGTGTACTCTTCGCCCGATACCCACGGCGTGGCCAAAATCGTTCGTCCGGCCAGAGGGCCCTAGACGAGGATGAGGAGGGTGAAGAGCCCCAGGGCCAACATCACGCCCCCGAGGGCCAGCTTGATGAGGTTCTTCGTTCGGAGATGCCAGCGGGCCACGGCGCGGTAGGTCGGGCGGCTCGTGACCAAAACGAGGACCGCCACCAAAGGGACAACGAACATCACATTGTACAGCACGAGCAAGCCGAAACCCGTCGCCGCCGCGCCCTGGGCCGACAGGAGGGCAAGGACGCCCAGGTAGATGCCGCCCGTGCAGGGAACCGTGCAAAGACCCACGAGGACGCCCGCGCCGAACACGGCGGGGACGAACGAGGCCTGCAACGCCTTGTGGACGCCGGGTCGCGTGAAGTGGGGCATTTCGAGCTTCCACTTGCTGTCGGGGAAGAGGCCATCCCGGAGGATCCACAAGCCCATCCCGATGCTCATCAGGGCCGCCGCCTTGCCGATCCAGTGTCCTTCCGTGAGGAGGTTCATGGCGCTGAGCAGCCCGAGTCCCAGGGCCATGTAGGTGGCGAAGAGACCCGCGATGTATACGGAACCGTTCCGCACGATTCGCCGACGCTTCTGGGGTGCCGCGTCAGCCGGGTTCGTTGAATGGCAGTCGAGGACGTCTCGCTCGAAGGCTGCCGTGGTCACGCTCGCGAACACAAGGAGCCCCGCGAAGGAGCATGGGTTGAACCCATCCGCGAGGCCGGCGAGGGCCACGATCCAAGGCGTGACGTTGCCGCCTGCGGAAACGGCCAATGCGCCAACGCCGGCCACCGCGCCGAAGACGGCAGCCCTGGGGAACCGCATCCGCACCGGATCGACTCCTAGGGTTCCACGATGACCTGTCCGTTCATGGACGGGCTGGCGCGCCCGCCGCAGCAGATGCTACAGTACCACCCGTACGTGCCCGGAGTGCTCGTGGGCACCGTGAAGACTTCCTGGCCCAGGGGCTGCACAGTCACGTTCATGTTGAAATCGTCCATGGCGAAGTTGTGTTTGCCCCCGCCGTCGGTGTGGTACCCGTTGTCCATATTGATTAGGTCGATCTTCAGCGAGGTACCGGCCTTCACGGTGATGGTGCTCGGACTGAAGCCGGCCATGGAGACCTGGACGGCCTTCGCGTTCGGGTCGATGGGGATGCTCTTTTGGGTCGACTGGTAGAGCATGACGCCCGCAACGACGAGGACGACCGCGACGAGGACCACAAAGATGGTTTTCTTGGTCCCCGAAGTGACATAGAACCGGGATCCCGAGGGAGGGCTAGCGCGGTCCTTTCGCGGCGTGAATCCCACATTCGGGTGGACCTTCCGCATGTGGGAGGCTTCGTTCTCGGCCTTGACGTGCGCACCACATTCCTGGCACTCGATGGAGTCGGACACAGCAGCCACCTCAGGAGTGGCTCGGTCCGCGGGAAAGGTCATCCCGGATCTTCATGTAGTCTTCCCGGGTCAGCTCGCCACGTGCGTACCGCTGTTCGAGGATCTCGAGCGGATGTTGCGGTGGCGGCACGTAGTTCGGATAGGCCGCAGGCTCCCTCAAGCCGCCGAGGGCGGCCACGAGGATCACGATGAGAATGACCGCGGGAATCCCCATCATCAGCGCGGCCCAACCCCAGGACCCGGTGCCCATCATGCCGTAGTAGCCGCCGTAGGTCGAGAAGCTAAGGACGCCAAGGATTACCATCAGTGCAATCGCAACGAAGAGGGCGATCCCCAGCCACGCGAGCGGGCTCATCTTTTGGCTTGCCATCTGTGTAACCTCCCCTAAGGTCTGGCACCTTCGAACGCTGAAAGGGCACTTAGACACGCGTGCCAGAACGTGCAAGCCGTTGCAGATTCCTGCAAAAACCCTGACGAGAGCTACTTTTGCCGGAGAGTGAGGCGCACGCGATTCGTCATCCCCTGGCGCTCCCGGACAACCAGTCCGCGTTCCTCGAGCCGATCGAGAAGCCGGCTCACCTTCGCGCCGGTGAAGCCCGTGGCAGTCACTAAGTCCCGCTGGAGGACATCTCCCCGAGATTGGACTATCACGCGCATCAGGCGCCGTTCGTCCCCGTCTAGGAGGCGGATGACAAGGTCCTCCAATTCCGGCGGTGTCGATGCGGCGCCCTGACCCTCAGGCAGTGCCGGGGCTCCAACATCAGACTGCTGGGTTGCGGGCAGGCGGCTCATGAACAGGTAGGCAGCCGCGGTGCCAGCCACGAGGGCCGCGATCAAAATGAAGAGCGACACGAAGACGATGATCGGCTCCGGAAGGCTCTGATGGTTCACGACGAAGGGGATGGCTACAAGAAGAACCAAGAGCGCGGCAGCTCCCGCGAGCACCGTCTTCGCCAGGAATCGACTACGACGTAGCATGTCCGGGGGCTGGGCCATTCAGCAGGGATTCTGCCGTTCCAGATAAAAGGCCTTGCAACGGATTCTTCGCAATACCAGGGAAGCACTCGCACGCACGAGCACGCGGGACCTTGAGCAGGGCTCAATCGTTACCGCGTGCGTGGCGAGTCGCGATAGGTACCCGCAGGATGTCACCGCAATTGGGCGCCCTGCAGGCTCCCTACCAGCTTGTAGAAGTGCGGGTAGAT
>JAJYKG010000175.1:0-1211 GCA_021788795.1 Thermoplasmata archaeon
ATTCAGGCCGCTGGCCAAGTACCGATACTACCGGCATGACGAATACGTGGAAAACCTGAGACGATTCTATGAGGGCCGATACACCTTTCCCTGAACCAGATGCCGCCCGTAACATCCGGAACGTCCTCGTATTCCCCGGCGGCACTGAAATCGGGCTAGAAATCCACAAAGCCCTCGCGTCGTGCAGAGGAGTGCGCCTTTTCTCAGCTGGCGCCGACGTGTCCAACCACGCGCCTTTCGTCTTCGCGCGGCACTTCATCGTGCCCATGGTCAACTCACCGGGTTGGCTGGATCGGCTGAACGCCGTGCTCACGGAGAACGGAATCCACTACATCTTTCCGGCCCACGACGACGCCCTGCTCGCGCTCGCCGAGAATGCGGAGAGCATCAAGGCGAGTGTGATGACCTCACCCCTGCGGACGTGTCAGATTACGCGCTCCAAGAGACGTACGTATCGTCACTTCGAAGGAATCCTCCCCGTCCCAACCCTATACGAGCAACGCGATGCAATCGACCTCTACCCGGTCTTCGTGAAGCCCGACCGCGGGCAAGGGACTCAGGACACACACGTCGCACACGATGCCGGCGAACTCGAGGCGATCCTTCGGGGACGGACGGACCACATCGTCCTTGAGTACTTACCGGGCGACGAGTACACCGTGGATTGCTTTTCGGATCGCGATCGAGGGTTGCTCTTCTGCGGTGGGCGACAGCGCGTGCGGACGAAGAGCGGAATCTCGATGGACAGCCGGCCTTCGGAAGCTCCTTTCTTCCGCGAGTATGCCGAGCGCATCGCCGAACACTTGGAACTCCACGGGGCTTGGTTCTTCCAAGTCAAGAAGGATCGCCATGGGGTGGCGAAGGTTCTCGAAGTGGCGCCCCGCATCGCGGGGACGATGGGACTTCATCGGGTTTTGGGGGTCAACTTCCCCCTTCTTAGCCTGTACGAGCACGAACGAATCCCGGTGGAAATCCTGACCAATTCAGTCCACGTGGAAATCGACCGGGCGCTGGTCAACCGGTATAGACACGATCTGGCCTATCGCACAGTATACGTGGACCTCGATGACACGCTGGTGACAGACGGGCGAGTGAGCACGGACCTCGTGCGGCTCCTGTATCAATGCATTAACAGAGGGAAACGCCTCGTGCTCGTTACGAGGCACCGCCCGGACCTGAAGGCAACCCTGGTGGAACACGGCCGCGGGAGT
>JAJYKG010000175.1:1221-2153 GCA_021788795.1 Thermoplasmata archaeon
CGACGACAGCTTCGCCGAGAGAAAAGACGTGTTCCGCAAGTGCGGCATTCCGACATTCGACGGTAGCATGCTGGAGATGCTCCTCGACGACCGGGTGTGACGCCCATGCCGACCGCCAAACCCAGCGCAATGGACGATGCCCATTACAAGGTGATCCGGGACGACGTTGTCCGGTTCATGAAGCTTGCGGCCGCGACCTATGCCACGAACCCCGGGCGGCTTCTGGACATCGCGCCACAGTCGCACGAGGGCGCGAGGCCCTTTTTTCCAGACTTCATCAGTGTGGAAACGTTCGACATCGACCCCGGGTCAGGGTGCACGTACGTTGGTGACATCTGCAAGCACAACGATTTCCTGCCGGACGACTCGTTCGACTACGTCGTCTGCACGGAGGTCCTCGAACACACGCTCGCTCCCTTCGACGCGGCGGAGGAGATATGGCGCATCCTCCGCCCCGAGGGATTCCTCTTTGCCACGACCCCGTTCAATTTCCGAATCCACGGGCCCCTCCCCGACTGTTGGCGTTTCACGGAACACGGTCTGCGTGCCCTCCTCCGTCGCTTCAGGGTTGTCGAACTCAAGTGGATCGAGACGGAGGAGAGGCCCTTGATGCCCATCCATTACTCCGTGGTAGCGAGAAAGCCCGCGGAGGGAGCGGTAGATGACGCCACCTAGAAAATCAAAGCTCGAAGACCTCGCCGTGTTCGGAGGCAAGCCGGCTTTCCCGGACAAGCTCCACGTCGGGCGCCCCAACGTGGGCGATCGGACGCGCCTCCTGGAGCGCTTCAATGATATCCTCGACCGACGGTGGTTCACGAACAGCGGTGTGTATGAACAGGAGCTGGAGCAGTCGCTGGCCTCGCGGTTCGGCGTCCGTAACTGTGTCGCAATGTGCAACGGGACCATCGGCCTTGAAATCGCAATCCGCGCCG
>JAJYKG010000175.1:2163-4979 GCA_021788795.1 Thermoplasmata archaeon
TCCAGTGGCAGGCCATTACACCTGTCTTCGCAGATGTGGACCCGGACACTTACACGCTGGATCCAAGAAGTGTCGAGAGCATGATTACCCCTCGGACGACGGGGATTATCGGCGTCCACACCTTCGGACGAATGTGCGACGTGGATGCCCTCATGGATGTGGCGCGCCGTCACCATCTCCAAGTGATCTTTGACGCTGCCCACGCGATCGGCTGCACGTACAAGGGCCAGTACGCGGGTAGCTTCGGAGACGCCGAGATGCTGAGTTTTCACGCCACGAAGGTGTTCAACACCTTTGAGGGCGGAGCAATCCTGACGAACAACGACGAGCTCGCCCGCAAGATGCGCCTCATGAAGAATTTTGGGTTCGGTGGCTACGACGAGGTCATCTACATTGGGACGAACGGGAAGATGAACGAAGTCTCCGCCGCGATGGGAATCACGTCTCTCGAGAGCCTTGACGCTTTCACCGCGGTGAATAAGCGCAATCACGAGACTTATACCAGGGAACTCGAAAAGACCCATGGCGTGACCCTGATGCAATACGACGAAGCCGAGCGAAACAACTACCAGTACATCGTGCTCGAAATCGATCCTGAAGTCACTGGCGTCACGAGGGATGATATCCAGAAGGTGTTGTGGAGCGAGAACGTCCTCGCCCGCCGATACTTCTACCCAGGATGCCACCGGATGGAACCGTACCGGAGCTATTATCCCCATGCGGGGCTGCTTCTTCCGGAGACCGAACGGCTTACCACGCGTCTCCTACAACTACCGAACGGAACCGCCGTCGGCGAGGAGGAGATAGCCCAGGTAGCCCGAATCCTCAATCTCACCCTTGGCCACGGAGAGGAAGTTCACAAGAGGCTTAGCGTTCCTGGGTAGGCCCGCTACATCCCACGACGCCGGGCCTCTACGCATTCCCGATCCGCTCCAGCGCCTCGCGCGCCTGCGTCCGCGCCGGCTCCGCGGCCCCATCCGCGATCTCCCGCAGCCGCCCCCGCGCGCGGTCCGCTGCACTCCCTGCGGCGCTTGCAGGGCCAGCCGCTCCAGCGCGTCCACGGTGTCCCACATCTCCTCCACCTGTGCCTGCGCCTCGATCTTCTCCGCGCACTCCGCGGAGCAGACCATCTTGCCTCGCGCGCGGCGCTCCGAGTACAGGCTCCGGTCGCGGTACACCTTCCCGCACTCCGCGCAGGTGTGCCGGTACGTCGGCTTCCGGACGAAGACGAGGTAGAGGCCCACGGCGGCCGGCACGGCCGACAGGGCGAGGGCCGCGGTGCCCACGGCTGGGTCGAGCAGGGGCACGCAGAACTGGATGCCTTCCAGGTAGACGAAGCGGTCGCACACCCCCCCGAGGAGGAGCGAGGCGATGAACCCCATCCCGCCGGCGATCAGGAGGAGGACCGGCGCCCGGGCCCTCCAACTCGACCAACGGTTGCGGCGCGCCGCCCTCCGCTCGTCCACGGTCTCCATGGGATCCTGCATCCCGTGCATCCGGCCGGGGGGATCGAAAGGTTTCGGAACGAACCTTGGGGCGGCAGCGGGTCGCACGCGTGCACGACTTCGGGCCGCCGAAAGGCGGGTCCCTGGATTCCGCAACCGGAAGGGCTTTTATGGCCCGGCCGCGTGGATCGGCCCATGAAGGTGGGGATCCTCGGAAGCGGGCAGGTCGGCCAGACGCTCGCCGCGGGCTTCGCGGTGAACGGGCATGACGTGATGGTGGGCACGGGCCACCCGAGCAAGCCGGAACTCAAGCGGTGGCTGCGAACGACGGACGGAACGGTGGCCGTCGGCACGTTCGCGGACGCCGCGGCCCACGGCGACCTCCTCGTCTTGGCCTGCGCCGGCGCGGCCGCGATGGACGTGATTGGCGCGGCGGGCGACGGCGCGTTCGACGGCAAGGTCCTGATCGACGTGACGAACCCCCTGGAGTTCAAGGGGGGCGAGATGCCCGGCCTCTTCGTCGGCCTCACGGATTCCCTCGGGGAGCGCGTCCAGCGACGGCTGCCGAGGGCCAAGGTCGTCAAGGCGCTGAACACGATGAACGCCTCGACGATGACGCGGCCGGAGATGCGCGACGGCCTCCCGGACGTGCTCGTGGCCGGGAACGACGCCGCGGCGAAGCGAACGGTCGCGCGCCTCCTCAAGGAGTTCGGCTGGTCGAAACCGATCGACCTCGGCGGCATCGAGGCCGCGCGGTGGACGGAGGCCTGGGTCCCCCTGTGGATGCGCATCGCGGACGACCTGGGCAGCTGGAAGGTCGCGCTCCGGATCCTGCGGGAGTGAGCGCCCCCCGGCCCCCTCGCGCCCCGCTCGTGATAAGCCGGAGGCAACCCTTAAGTGCGCCCGACCTCTCGTCGTCCGTGAGGGACGCGTTGCTCCGCCTCCCGGTCTTCCTCATCCTGGCGGCCGTCGTCGTCGCCTCGCTCGCCGCCCCGCCCGCCGCCGCGGCGTCCGCGGGCGCCGCGGCCCCGCTCGTGCCCGCCCACCTGCTGCCCGGGAGCCCATCCCCCTCCGTCGCGACGTACTACTACCTGCAGGAGGGCGCGACCCTCGTCTCCGAGGGCGCGACGTCGGCAGCCACGCTCCCCTCCCTCTCCAGCACCTTCGTCCTCGCGCCGAGCCCGTACGCCACCGGCTATGAGATCAACGGCCTCAGCACGACGGGCGACTGGTACCAGGGCCTCGTCTCGTACAACTGGCCCGGCTGCCCCGCCGGCTTCACCTTCGCCTACGAGGTCTGGGACGCCAAGGGCGCGTCCGTGGCCGGCCCCACGTGCGACAAGGCGTTTTTTAATGATACGGCGACCACCG
>JAJYKG010000176.1 GCA_021788795.1 Thermoplasmata archaeon
TCGTGTTCCTGCGGCCGGAGTTCCTTGTGCTCTTGTTCGCCCTGGAGGCGGGGCTGCTCCCCGTCTTCTACCTGGGCCTGAGAGTATCCTTCCCGAGCCGGCTCCCTGTGGAGGGCGTCGTCGCGCTCGGGGGGTTCGCCCTGGCCACGCTCGGGAGCCTCGCCATCTCCCTCCTGAAGCCCTCCCCGGGGGGCTACGGACTCCTCTGGACGGTCGCCCTCGTCGGGTTCCTCCTGGCCTTCGTCCGCGCGCGGTCGGCACCGCGTCCCGTTCCACCGGAGGTGGATACGGAGTGACCGAGGACACGGGAGCCGGAAGAGCCGAGAACTCCGCGTCCTCGCTGGGAGACCCCCTCAAGTCCCTGAACGACCGGCTGAGCGGGGTGGGCCTCAAGTCCTCGACGAGAATCCTCATCCTGATCCTGCTGGCCATGAACCGGAGGATGAGCGCGGTCGAGCTGCGAGCCCTCTTGGGGCTCGGCAAGGGGAGCCTGGAGAACCATCTGGCCAAGCTCGAGGCCGCCGGGTACGTGAGGACCCGGAGTACGTCCTCGTTCCGGGGGTTGCGCCTGTCCGTGGAGATCACGGAAACGGGGCTGGAGAGCTGCCGCGCGTTGCTCCGGAGCATCCGGGACCTGGAGGTGTAGCCGGGAGCGGGCTCGGCGACCGTGCCCGGACCGTCACCTGCAACCTCGCTTGCATCGCGGAACCGCTCAGAACACAGCCCCGCGGACATCCCGGCCCGGGGAGGGACGCCTCGTGCAATAGTTCTATAAGGACCTTGGAAGTAGCGCGGGCCGTGAAGGACGTCCTCATCGATCTCGCGAAGGCGGCCCAGCACGCGGTGGACGCGCTGCAGGGCGACCCCGCCGAGGTCGTCGGACGCGGCGCGGACGGTGCCCCGAGCACACGCATCGACCGCGCGGCGGAGGCCGCCGTCCTGCGCCGCCTGGACGAAAAAGGCATCCGCCTCGACGTCCTCAGCGAGGAAGCGGGTTTCGTCGACCGGCACGGCGACGGGTTGCTCGTGCTCGATCCCGTCGACGGCACGCACAACGCCCTCCGCGGCGTGCCTGCGTACTCCGTCTCCCTGGCTGTGGGCCATGCGCGCCTGGCCGACGTGGAGGCGGGCCTCGTCCTCGACCTCGTCAGCGGGGCGGCGTACTTTGCGGAGAAGGGGAGGGGCGCCGAGCTAAACGGGCGGCCGATCCATGCGAGGCGGTTCGACCCGAAGGACGTCCTCTTCAGCGTGTACCTGGGGACGAACGCGGAGGCGGACGCCGCAGCCGTGGCCGCGAAAGCCCGCCGGGTCCGGAACCTCGGGGCGGCATCCCTCGACTTGTGCCTCGTCGCTCGCGGCGCCGCGGACGCCTACTACATGCACAGCCGCGAGGAGCGTCTCAAGCTCCGGGCCTGCGACATCGCCGCGGGCACGCTCATCGTCCGCGAGGCCGGGGGCGAGGTCCTCGACCTCCAAGGGAACGACCTCGACATCCCGCTGACCGCGGACGCCCACACGGACCTCGTCGCGGTGGGCGACCGCGCTGCCTGGGAGGCGATCCGATGAAGTTCGGCGTCACGGCGAACCCGCAGATCCCAGATTCCCTCGAGGCGACGAGGCGCATCCTCAAGTTCCTGGAGCCCAAGCACGAGGTCCTCCTGGAGACAGAGATCGCGAAGGACCTCGGCCGCCCGGGCGTGCCCCTGGCTCACATGAAGCCGGACGTGATGCTCGCGGTGGGCGGAGACGGGACGATCTTGAGGGCCCTGCAGGTCGCGGACGCGGAGGTCCTCGGCATCAACTCCGGGTCGCTGGGCTTCCTCGCGGAGGTGTACGCGCAGGAGGTCGAGACGTACCTCGGGCGCATCGTCGCAAAGGACTACCGGGTGGAGGAGCGCCTCCGCCTCAAGGTCACGGTCGACGGCGAACGCCTCTCCGACTGCCTCAACGAGGCGGTCGTGCACACGGCAAACGTCGCGAAGATTCGCCACTTCGAGATTCACTTGGACAAGGCCCTCGTGACTCGCGTCCGGGCGGACGCCGTCATCCTAGCCACGCCGACCGGGTCGACGTCCTACTCCATGTCTGTCGGCGGGCCCATCGTGGACCCGAGGGTCCCGGGGATCGTCTTCGGGACGATCGCGCCCTTCAAGCCGTCCTGCCGGCCCCACGTCTTCCCCGCCTCGAGCACGGTCCACGTGACCCTCGTGAAGCCGAAGGAATGCCTCCTCGTGATGGACGGGCAGCGGGAGACGCACCTGAAGGGCACGGAGGAGGTCGCGGTCACGGCCTCGGAACGGCCCGCCCGGTTCATCCGCTTCCGCGACGACTTCTACCGGCGGTTCGAGGAGAAGATCTCCCGGTAGTGAGGGGCATGGCGAAGCGACCCGTGGGCATCACGCGGAAGTGCCTCCGGATGATCCTCGAGGCGTCCCGGGACATGTACCCCAACGAGTTCGGCGCGTTCCTCACGGCCGAGGAGGGCGTGATCGACGAGCTCGTGATGATCCCGGGGACGGTCATGGGGCGGCGCCATGCCATCTTCCAGACGTGGATGCTCCCGCCGAACATGCACGTCGTGGGCACGGTGCACTCCCACCCCAGCGGCGTCTACCGCCCCTCCGAGGAGGACCGGCACCTCTTCAGCAACTTCAGCGGCATCCACATCATCACCGGCTACCCCTACAACGAGGAGATGTGGGCCGCGTGGACGAACAAGGGGGAGCGCGTCCCCCTCACGATCGTGCCGTAGGACGCCGCTCCTGGAGGACGCCCTCGTACACGCGCAGGATCTCGTCCGTGACCTTCTCGATGGTGAAGTCGGCGAGGACCTTCTCCCGGCCGCGGCGGCCCATCTCCCGTCGCAGGTCCGCGTCCTCGAGAAGGCGCCGCATCTTCTCCGCGAGGTCCTGGGGGTTCACGGGGTCCGCGAGCAGTCCCTCGCGGCCGTCCTCGATCACCTCGCGCACCCCCGGGATGTCCGCCACGACCACGGGCTTGCCGGTCGCCATGGCCTCGAGCGCGACGATCCCGAAGGCCTCGAGCCGCGACACGCTCGGCAGGACGAAGACGTCGCAGGCCGCGTAGACCTTGGGGAGGTTGTCCTGGGAGATCCGGCCGAGGAAGCGGACGCGATCCTTGACGCCGAGGGCGTCGGCGAATTCCTCCATGGCCTCGAGGGACGAGCCCTCGCCCGCGATGAGGAACTGGGCCTCCGGGAGGTGCAGTGAGGCCTCGATCAAGTGCTCGACGCCCTTGTGGGGCACGATGCGGCCCACGAGCAAGGCCACCGGGCGGTCCGCGGGGATCTTGAGACTCTGCCGCACGGACGCGCCGTCGACGTCCGGGCGGAAGCGGCGCGCGTCGACCGCGTTCGGGATGACGACGGGGTTGTGCCTCCAGACCGCGCGGCTCGTGGCCGCGTACGTCCTCGTGGTGACGATGACCTCCGCGGCCCGCTCCAGGGTCGACGCGCCCAAGCTGCGGCGGTACAGGGCCTCGATGAAGGAGCCCAGGGGGGAGGGGAGCTCGACGTCGCAGTGGTACGTGACCACGAGAGGGAGGTCGCGGGCCGCGCATACGTCCGCGGCGTAGTAGGCGCTCAGCGGCGGCGGCATGTGGGCGTGGACGACGTCCATCGGCATGCCGCGCAGCACGGCGCGGATCCGCGGCGCGATCGGGGTGCGCAGGACGACCGTCGCGGGCTTCACGCGGACGACGTCGAAGCCGTCCACCGTTTCCCGCTCCGGGGCCGAGGACGTGTGGCGGGTCGTGACCACGGTGACCTCGTGCCCGCGGGCCGCGAGCTCGCGGGAGACGTCCATCACGTGGCTCTCGACGCCGCCGAGGTGGGGGTAGAACCACGGGCTGACCTGCGCGATGCGCGTCCGCCCACCTCAGAAGATGCGGCTCCGGGGCGCGATGTTCCCGCGCACCGCGGCACCGGGGCCGATGAACGTGCCTTCGCCGACGATTGTGCCCGCGTCGATCGAGGCGTTGATGCCGACCTTCACGTCGTCCCCCATGATCACGCCGAGCTTCCGGAGGCCCGTGTCCAGCTCCGCGCCGCGCCAGAGCACCCGGACGTTCGCCTCGTCGAGCCGGAGGTTGGCCACCTTCGTCCCGGCCCCGAGGTTGCACCGCTCCCCCAGGATGCTGTCCCCGACGTAGTTCTGGTGGGGGACGTGCGTCCCTTCCATGAGGATGCTGTTCTTCACCTCGCATGCGTTGCCGACCTTCGCCCCGGGTCCCACGGAGGTGGCCGGGCGGATGTAGCAGTTCGGGCCGATCTCCGCGCCCGCACCGATGATCGTCGGTCCCTCGATGTGCGAGCCCGGCCGCACGTGGGCGCCCTCCTCGACGAGGACTTCGCCCACCAGGGTCGCGCCCGGGTCCACGGTCCCGCGCACGGCGCCCTTGAGCGGCGCGAGCAGCGCCGCGTTCGCGCGGAGCAGGTCCCACGGCCGCCCGACGTCGAGCCACTCGCCCGGGAGGCGGAACCCGTGGACGTCCTCCTTCGCCAGGAGCGCGCGGATCGTGTCCGTGATCTCGTACTCGCCGCGCGGCGACTTCGGGGTCGCGTCGATGAGCGGGAAGATCCCGGGGTCGAAGACGTAGATGCCCGCGTTGATGAGCTTCGACTTCGGCGTCCGCGGCTTCTCCTCGAGGGCTTTGATCCGGTCCCCCTCCATCTCCACGACGCCGAAGGGACGGGGGTCCGGCACCTCCGCGAGGGCCATGACCGTGCCGCCGACCCGCGCGTGGTGGGCCACGAGGCCCTGGAGCGCGTCCCCGGAGACGACCACGTCCCCGTTGATGCTGAGGAACGGGCCGTCGACGTGGCCGCGGAGCTGGCCGATCGCGTGCGCCGTGCCGAGGCGCTCCGACTGCTCCTCGTACCCAATCGAGAGGCCGAGGTCCTCCCCGCGGCCGAAGCTCTCCCGGATCCGGTGGCC
>JAJYKG010000177.1 GCA_021788795.1 Thermoplasmata archaeon
CGAAGGAGGCCATCCCCGACTTGCTCCGGGAGATGGCCAAGACGGGCGGGCGCGCGTCGGAGGCCCTCGCGGCCGTCGGGGTGCAGGGGCTGAGCCGTGCGGACGTCGAGCGCATCGTCGAGGAGGGCCTCGACGCATCCGCGGACCTCATCCGCTCCCGCGGCGCCGCGGCGGAGAAGGGCGTCATGGGGCGGGCCATGGAGAAACTGCGGGGTCGCGCGGATGGCAAGGTCGTGAGCGAGGTCGTGAAGGCCAAGCTCGCGGAACGGGTCGCCAAGATGGGACGGCCCTAATCCGGTGTCATCTCGCACGCCTCCGGGTTTCGTTGCGCAGGGCCACCACCGCGACGACGAGCACGGCCACGCCGATCCCTACGAAGGCGATCAGGAAGATGAAGTCGGCGAGCGGGAGGCCCAGGACCGAGCCCCCGGGCCCGCTGTTCGACGAGGACCCGGTCAGGTTCACGAAGCCGATGGCGCTCGGCCCGGTCGAGTTCCTCCCGTCGAAGTAGAGGCGGGAGACGCTCCCGGCCAAGTACGCGGGTCCGCCGACGTCGAAGCTGTCCCACGTGCCGGGAAGGTCGGCGGACAGGAATGGCGCGGGGTGGCGGGTCCAGTGGTAGCCGTCGGAGGAGGTGGCGAGCCCGATGAAGTTCGGGCCGGACGCCGTCCGCCCACCGTAGAACAGGGTCCAGCTGGAGCCCGACACCACCGCGGGGTTCGCGACCGCGGCGTCGTCCCAGCTGCCCGCCGGGCCGGGCAGGAGGACCGGGTTGCCCGACCACTTCGTGAAGGTCACGAGGTCGGAGGAGGTCGCCACCCCGATGGCGATGGAGCCGTTCGCGGCGTACATGGTGTAGTACATCCGATAGAGGCCGTCGGGACCCTGGACGACCCACGGGTCTGCCACCGTGCCCGCGTCCCACGCGGCGCCCGTCCCGACGTCCAGGACGACCCCCGTGATGGTCCAGTTCAGCCCGTCGTTCGAGGTGGCGCCATAGATCCGGTCCGTGTACCCGAGCGGCCCCACGCCCCCCTCCACGGACTCGAACCACATCCGGTACCCGCCCGCGACGGGCATCACGAAGGGGGACGCCGCCCCGTTGGCCAGGGTAATGCTCCCCGCGAGCTTCGTCCACGTGATTCCGTCGCGCGAGAAGGCACCGAGGATGACGAGCCCGAATCCGCCGGACCCGGTGTAGCACATCAGGTAGGTCCCGTTCGCCGCCCGGAAGACCGCGGGCTGGACCGCCCCGGCCCCGTCCGGCGACCCAGGGGTCCCGGCGGGGAGGGCCAGGACGCGCGGCCCGGAGACCGTCCACCCGAGTGGCAAGAGCGCCCCGGGCGCGTCCGTTCCGCGGGCCATCCCAGGCAGGGCCGCGGCAAGGAAGACCAACACCACGACGGCCAGTGCCGCTCGCACGGTCCCGGCCCATGGACCTGAACAAGCATCCTTCAATGCGTCATCCCCCGACCTGCGAAGGAGAGGCGTCTGGACATTCAAAGGTTTCGGTCCACTCAAAGCGTGGGAGGGATAAGGAGAAAAGGAAAAAAGGAAAGAACTGAGACGCCTCCACAACGTCAGAGGGCACGATGCGGTCAGTGCTTGCCCTTCTTTGTCTTCTTCGCGGCCTTCTTCGTCATGGCAGGGGGCTGACTCCTCCTGGGGGAAGACCCCGTTTCACGGGAGGGAGGTACGCGGTGTGGGACTTAAGCGTGTGGTCGGAACTCCGCGGGGACCCGCGGTCTTGGCGAATCGTTAAGCCCGTGCGGACCTTGCCCGCGGCGCGGAGGCCTTTGCGATGAAAGTCTTCATCTCGGTCGACATGGAGGGGATCTGCGGCGTCGTCGGCGACAGGGAGACGGACCCCGAGAACGGGGGGGACGCCTATCGGATGAATTGCCACCGAATGACCGCGGAGGCGAACGCCGCGATCGAGGGCAGCCTCAAGGCCGGCGCGACGGACATCCTCGTCGCGGACTCCCACTGGAATTTTGACAACCTCGTCCCGGAAGAGCTGAACCCTTCGGCGCGACTCGTACGCGGCTACCCGCGCCCCTTCTCCATGGTCCAGAACCTGGACGGCTCCTTTGACGCGGTCCTTGGTGTGGGCTACCACGCCATGGCGGGCACGACTCGGTCCATCATCGACCACACCTTCTCCGGGAAGATTCGGAGCGTCGAGGTCAACGGCCGCGTGACCGGGGAGACCGGGCTCAACGCGTATGTCGCGGGCGAGTACGGCGTCCCGGTCGTCCTGGTCACGGGCGACAGCGCCGTGGCCGCGGAGGCGAAGGCCCTCCTCCCGCGCGTCCACACGGTCGCGGTGAAGGAGGCGATCAACACGCATGCCGCAACGCACTTGCATCCGCAGCGGGCGTGCGACCTCATCCGCGCCGAGGCGGAGCGGGCGGTCCGCGAGGCCGCCGAAATCGAGCCCCTGGTCGCCTCGAGGCCGGTCGCGATGGCCATCGACTTCAAGGGGACGGAGGGCGCGGACTGGGCCGAGCTCGTGCCCGGCGTCACGCGTGTCGGCGGCACTCGCATCGAGTTCTCCGCGCCCGACTTCGGCGCGGCCTTCCGGATCTTCTACGCCTGCATGCACCTGTCGTCGAGCGAGTGAGCCCGCCTAGAGGGCGGGACCGGCGTCGGGACCGAGCAGCGCCTCCCGCGCGAGGCCGAGCGGGGGAGCGCCCAAGCCTAGGAACGCATCGTGGAACTCCCGCAGGCTCGCGTCCGGGTGCGCGGCCATCCAGTCGGCCCGGAGCTTCTTGATCATGAGCTTGCCCAGGGTGTAGTTCAGGTAGCCCGGGTCGAACGTGCCGCGCTTCGCCTCCCGCTCCGCGGGCAGGCGGTCCATGAACGCGTTCTCCATGAAGTACCGCGTCGCGTCCTCCCACGACCAACCGTGCACGTGCATCCGGATCGAGGAGATGTAGCGGCAGTCGCGCAGCAGGGCGTCCATGAGCTGCGCCATGCGGTACGCCGGGTCGCCGCCCTGGAAGCCCACGCCGATCATCATCTCCTCGCAGTAGTGGGCCCACCCCTCGCCGAAGGCGGTGGACCAGAAGGCTTTCAGCACGGGGGAGCGGACGCGGTAGCGGGAGTGGAGGTGGTGGACGAAGTGGCCGGGGTACATCTCGTGGACGGAGATGTTCCGGAGGCTCGTGTAGTTCAGGTATCGCAGCCACTCCTCCTGCTTCTCCGGCGGCCACTCCGGCTCCACGGGGGTGACGTAGTAGAAGGTCTCCCTCGCGACCTTCTCGAACGAGCCGGGCGCGTTCGTCGCGGCGGACGCCCACCGGTAGAACTTCGGCGTCTCCATGACCGTGGGCCGGTCCTCGGACGGCACGCCGACCACGTCGTGGTCGATCAGGAAGGTGCGGATGTCCTCGAGCATCTTCTGGGTGTCCGGGATCAGGCCGTCCGCGGTCGGGTGGTGGTCCGCGATGACGGCCACGGCCTCCTTCGGCGCCTTCCCGGGGGCGACGGCCGCGGCGGTCTCCAGGAACGCCTTCTTGTTCGCCTCCAGGTCCGCCATCCCGACCTCCAGGAGGCGCTCGACGGGCAGCCGGGTCAGGTGCTCCGCCCAGAGCATGCGCTCGTACCTGGCCCTCCCGAGGGCGAACGCCTTCTTGACGCGGGGCTTGTACCGCGAGCGCAGCTCGGCCTGGAGGGACGTGAGCTCGGCGACCGCGGCGGCGTTCGTCCGCTCGACGAGGCGCCGCGTGGCGGGCGACAGCTGGGGGAAGAACGCGGGCAACTCCTTCCCGTACGACTCGATCATCCCGGAGACGTTCATCTCCGCCATCTCGTACTGGGTCTCCGCGAGGCTGCGGTCCATGAGGGCGCGGAAGCGCGCCAGGTGGGCGGGAACCTGGGCCTGGAGCTTCGCGATCGCCCGGACGCGGCGGTCCAGGGGCGCGTAGTTCCGGAGCAGGTAGTCGACGATGCTGAGCTTGCCCAGCACGTACCGGGGCGCCTTCCTCGGGCCCTGCTGGTCGACGAGGGCGAACTGCTCCCGGAGGAGCATGCTCCGGAGGACGCCGACCTCGAGCTTCGCCCGGGCCGAGAGCCCGCCGTCCTTCGCCGCGGCCCCGAGGGCTTTCAGGTCTCTGCGGATCCGCCCCGCCCGGCGCTCGACCGTCGCCCTCGTGTACGTCGGCAGGAGGCCGTCGTACCGGTGGAGGCCGAGGGCTGCGCCCCGCGTGGGGTCGAACGCCCACGCGGCCTGGAGGATCGACTTCGACAGAGCGGGGACGGAGGGCTTGGACGCGCGCCGCGGCATGGATGCACCTGCGCCGCCCCGCATGACGGCCCCGCGCATAAACGTCCCGTTGTCAAGGGGGAATGCGGCCCGCGCAGGAGAACCTATATAATGTGCCATCCGATTCGCCGCCGGTGAGAAGGGACTTGGCCATGGCCGCGAAGAAGGCCGCAGGCAAGGGGGATGACTGGTTCTCCTCCCTCGACGCGGAACTCGAGAAGAAGACGAAGGAGATCATCGAAGACGTCGGGGAGCAGAACGAGGTCCGCCTCGAGCTGAACCGGGCCCTCATCGAGGACTTCTGGAAGATCTGGAAGCGGTTCAACAAGATCAACGTGCACTTCGCCCTCGAGCCCTCGTACAGCAACTGGGGCGTCTTCTCGGACACCTTCCCCGACGGCGAGTGGCACTGGCGGCCCGGCTTCAACCCCGCCGCCGTGCAGTCGATCCAACTCCTCGACCGATCCATGGAGGAGGGTCGGGTGGGCGACGCGGTCAAGGTCAACTACGTCGAGGTCGACGGCAAGACGCACCTCAAGGTCACCTTCGAGTACTCCGAGGGCGAGCACTACTACAAGTACAGCGGCTGGAAGCGGATCTGGTCCATCCACACCCTGTACGACGCCCCCATCGACAAGGTCGACATGGACGACCTGCACAAGATC
>JAJYKG010000178.1 GCA_021788795.1 Thermoplasmata archaeon
CAGGTGAGCGTCTGGGGCTCGATGTCCACGGAGGCCGCGCCCGCGGTCCGCTCGAGGACGGCCTGGAGCCGCCCGTAGGTGCGCAGGACCGCGTCCGTCCAGTTGCGGCCCGAGTAGCGCACCGAGTCCACCGCATGGGACACGGGGGAGACGCGCTCCTCCCAGGACGGGGGCTTGAGGGGATCGGGCTCCCGCCATCGCACGATGTCCCCCGGCTGGTAGCCGTGGAAGTGGAAGGACACGGTCGTCACGCGGGTCCGCCCTCCCGGGCCCACCACCCGAGGTCGACGTCCGGGAACGGCGCGTCCCGCCCCTCGATCTCGGCCAACGCGGCGAGGTCCGCGGCGGGCAGCGTCCCCTCCCGCGCCCGCCGCGCCATCGCGAGGAGGCGCTCGAACGTCTCGAAGTGCCGCCGCACCCGAGCCCCGGCGTAGTCGCGCGCGGCCACCGTGGTGATGAGGAAGGGCCAGTCCGAGCTCTCGAGGAGGAGCAGCTCGCGGGCGAGCTGGCGCAGCACGCGGTCCTCCTCGGAGCCCGGGCCGCTCCCCGAGGAGCGGAGCGCGTCCGCGAAGGCGTCCTCCGCGCGGTACACGAGGTCCCAGACCCATCGCGTGTCGTCGTTCAGCCAGACCCAGTGGTGCCCACCCTGGCCCCAGGATCCCTCCGGGAGGCGGATCGCGGACCGGGGCGGGTGCGCTTCGAGGAACTCGGAAGGCGTCGTCGTGGCGACGTCGCCCCGCAGGTCGCGCAGCACCGCCTCCAGCCAGGCGAGGCCCTCGAACCACCAGTGGCCGAAGAGCTCCGTGTCGAACGGCGCGACGACCACGCCCGGGCGGCCCGTGCGCTCGCAGTGCTCCCGAAGCGTGTCGCGCACGAGGCCCGTGAAGTGGTCCGCATGGGCGCGGACCCGGGCCGCGGCCTCCGCGGGATCGTAGGGCAGCTTCGCGTCCAGGGGCAGGCGGCGGTCCGTGACCCGCCAGTACCGCAGCCCTCCGGGAGCCCGCTTGCGGTGGAACTCGAGATACGCGCCGTCCCCCGGATACCCGTAGTCGGCGGACCAGACCTGGACGCTCGAGCGCGGGTCGCGGGCGAAGACGGCCACCGGCGCCGCATCCGCGGGCAGGACCAGGGCATGCGCCTCGTTCGGAGACAGGCCCCGGGCCGGCGCGGTGGCGTCGAGCCGTCCCGTCTCGAAGCGGTCCTCGTAGGTGCCCAGGGGGGCGCCGCCCGCGACGAGGTGCGTGTCCACGAAGAAGTAGCGGAGGCCGTGGCGCGACAGCACCCTCTCGAGGCCCGGGCGCGTCCACGAGCGCGAGGGACCGACGGGCCGCGACCACGGACCGGCGGGCCGGTAGGCGCACTCGGGGAGCCAGATCCCCCGGGGCGGGCGCCCGAAGTGCCGGCGGTAGGAGGAGACGCCGCAGCCCACCTGGGCGTCGACGGACTCGTCCCGGCCCAGGAGGGGCAGGTAGCCGTGGGTCGCGGCGGATGTGAGGACCTCGATCGTCCCCGCGTCCTGGTGACGGCGGAATCCCGCGAGGAGGTCGCCCCCGTACCGCGTCTCGAAGTCCGCACGGGCGGCGCCGTAGAAGGCCGACCAGGCCGCGGCGAGGCGCTCCGCGGCGGGGTCGCCGGCCGCGTGGAAATCGTCCCGGTCGCGGTCCGCCGCCGACCGCCGTTCCTCCAGGTATGCCGCGAACCCTTCCCGGAACCGCGGGGACGCCAGGCTCTCCGCGAGCACAGGGGTGATCCCGAGGGTCAGCCGGGTCCCGGGCGATGCGGCGGCAAGCCGGTCGAGCATCCGCAGGAGGGGGACATAGCACTCCGCGGCGGCCTCGTACAGCCACGCCTCCCCGTGCGGCCAGCGGCCGTGGCCCAGGACCCAGGGGAGATGGCTGTGGAGGACGAAGACGACCGAACCCCTCGATTCCTCCGCCATCTCCTCACCTTGGAAGGATCCTCTGCGGCCACGCCGGAATGGGATGAGGGGTCGGTGGGAAAGCCTTTGCGCATGTTTGAATACCCCCTCCGTCACTGGGCCCTGGGATTCCATGAAGATCCTCTTCGCCTCCGCGGAGGCGTACCCGCTCGCGAAGGTCGGCGGCCTCGGCGACGTCGCGGGCAGCCTGCCCAAGGCCCTCCGCGCGCTGGGACACGACGTGCGCATCGCCCTCCCGCGGTACGGCATGATCCGCGACGTGAAGGAGGACCTGGGCCCGTTCCGGGTCCGCATCGGCGGCCGGGATGAGGAGGCGCGGCTCCAGACCTCCGCCATCGACGGCGTCCCCGTGTACCTGGTCGACAAGCCGGAGCTGTACGACCGTCCGAAGGTGTACGAGTACGAGGACGACGGCATGCGCTTCGGGTTCTTCGGCAAGGCCCTGCTCGACCTGCTCCCGACGGCGGACTTCTGGCCGGACATCGTCCACTGCAACGACTGGCATTCGGCCCTCGCCCCCGCGTTCCTGCGGACCGCGTACGCGGCGGACGGGCGCTACCGTCCCATCCGGACCGTCTACACGATCCACAACCTCCAGCACCAGGGGCTCTTCGGACGCGACCTCTTCGACTGGACCGGACTGCCCGCGGTGGCGTGGGGCCCGGAGGGCGTCGAGTTCTACGACCGGCTGAACTTCATGAAGGCCGGCATCGTGTACGCGGACCTCGTCAACACGGTGAGCCCGACCTACGCGCAGGAGATCCAGACCCCGGAGTACGGCTACGGCCTCGAAGGCCTCCTGCGCTCGCGCGCGTCGAAGCTCTCCGGCATCCTGAACGGGATCGACCACGACGTGTGGAACCCGGCGAAGGACGCCCTGCTCGCACGCACGTACACGAAGACGACGGTCGAGAAGAAGGCCGAGGACAAGAAGTCCCTCCAGAAGGAGGGGGGTCTCGCGCCCGACCGCAAGGCGCCCCTGCTCGGCATGGTGTCCCGGATCACGGGGCAGAAGGGGCTCGACATCCTCCTGCCCGCCCTGCCCCGGATCCTCCGTCGCGGGGCCCAGGTGGTCGTGCTCGGGACGGGCGAGAAGCAGTACGAGGAACCCCTCGCCGCGCTCGCGGAGTCCGAGGACGGCCTCGTCGCCTACCTGAAGTACGACGAGGCCCTCGCCCACCGCATCTACGCCGGATCGGACTTCTTCCTCATGCCCTCCAGGTTCGAGCCCTGCGGCCTCGGGCAGATGATCAGCCTGCGCTACGGCACCGTGCCCATCGTCCGGGCGACGGGCGGCCTCGCCGACACGGTCGTCGACATCACCCGCGACGCGAAGCAGGGGAACGGGTTCGTCTTCTCGGACTACACCCCGGACGGGCTCGAGGACGCGACGCGCCGCGCCATGGAATTCTACCGCGCGGGGCGCGGCTGGAAGGGCCTGCAGCGGAGGGCCATGGCCGCGGACCTCTCCTGGAAGGCCTCTGCGGAGGCCTACACCCGGTGGTACGAACGGGCCCGCGGGGGCTAGAGCTCGAGATTGAGGACGATCGTCTTCAGCTCCGTCATCTCGTCGACGCTGTACCCGATGCCCTCGCGCCCGATCCCGCTCGCCTTGCTCCCGCCGAAGGGGAAGTACCCGACCCCGTGGCGGGGATGGTCGTTCACGGTGAGCTCGCCCACCTGGAGCTCCTGGGCGATCCGCCAGACCCGGCGGTAGTCGTTCGTGAAGACGCAGGAGTCGAGGCCGTAGCGGGACATCTTGCCCACCTGGAGGGCCTCCTGCTCGTCCTGGATCCGGATGACCGTGACGATGGGGGCGAAGGTCTCCTCCCGGGCGATGCGCGCGACGAAGGGGACGTTGTCCAGGAGCGTCGGTTCGACGTAGCAGGCCTGCACCTTCCCGCCGCGGACGAGGGTGGCGCCCTGGGTCACGGCGTCCTTGAGGAGGGCCTCCGCGTGCCGGGCCGCGTCCCGGTTGATGACGGGGCCGACCTTGACCCCGGGCTGCCGCGGGTCGCCCAGCGTCCACTTGGCCACCTCCTCGTCGAGCAGCTTGACGAAGGCTTCGGCCACGGAATCGACGACGAGGACCGCGGAAATCGCGTCGCACCGCTGTCCCGCGTTCTTCAGGGATCCGTCGACGCACTTCTCCGCGGCGAGGCGGAGGTCCGCGTCGTCCAGGACGATCGCCATCCCCTTGCCGCCGAGCTCCAGGTGAAGCTTCTTGATGCCCGCATCGTGCACGATGGCCTCGCCCACCTCCGTGCTCCCCGTGAAGGAGACCATGGCCACCTTGCTGCTCGAGGCGAGCACCTCGCCCGCCGTGGCGCCGCGGCCCGTGACGACGTTGAACGCGCCCGGAGGCACGCCGGCCTCCTCCAGCACCCGCGCGAAGAGGAGCATGCTCAGGGGGGTGTCGCTCGCGGGCTTCAGGACCACCGCGTTCCCGGCCAGCAGGGCGGGGATGGCCTTCGCCGCCGCGATGAAGAGGGGGTAGTTGAACGGGCAGATCGCCGCGACGACCCCCAGGGGCACCCGCGCGACGATCGCGGCGCGGCCCCGCGCGTCCTTCGTCCACTCGCCGGGGATGAATTCCCCGGAGATCCGGTGGGACTCCTGGGCCGCGAGGGCGAGGCGGTCCGCGGTGGCGCCGACCTCCCCCTCCGCGTCCTTGGGCGGCTTGCCCGCCTCCGCCGTGAGGACGAGCTCGAAGTCCTTCCGATGCTTCAGCAGGAGGTCCCGCGCGCGCCCGAGCAGCTCCACCCGGTTGAATCCCGGGATGGACTGGATCGCGCGCCGCGCCCCGACGGCCGCGTCGATCGCCGCGTCCACGTCCGAGGTCGAGGAGTCCGGCACCTGCGCCACGACGGAGTCGTCGATCGGCGAGTCGACGGGGATCGTCCCGCCGCCGCTCGCGTCCACCCAGAGGCCCTGGATGAACAGCTTGAACGACGGGACGCCGTCTCG
>JAJYKG010000179.1 GCA_021788795.1 Thermoplasmata archaeon
TGGGCGGGAACGGGCGCGGCGATTCAGCCACGCCATACTGGCAGTCGTCGTATTGCGCTGTGCAAGACGTGCTGGTGGCGTCCTCGATAGTCCTTGCCTTCATCGGAATCTATGTGGACGAGGCCCAGCTTCTCCAGTGGTCGACTGCTTTGGCACTGGGCAGTGCGGTTCTCGACGCCTACAAGATTATATCCAATCCGCTGGGCTTCGTTGGCAACTTAGGAGCGGGACTGGACCTGACCTGGGCTCTCCTCAACGGCTACGTCTTCCCGATGTTCAATAGCGTGTGGGCTGACATGATCCTGGGAAGTGAGGTCGCCATTTCATTCACGCCTCCGGGATTGGCGGCGAAGTGGCCCATCGTCGGGGCCATCTCTGCCTTGGGAATCGCGGGACTAGAAATGCAGGGATGCGGAATTCCACTCTCTTGAAGATAGAACCTGATGGGTGCTGAGCCAAATGCGGCGAATGGAGCTACTTCGTTTGGTGTGGCGGCGGGGGACTCGGGTAGAAAGGAGCGTCGCGTTTCTGGTTGCATTCGCTCCTTTCTTTGCGGGCCTCCTGTTCCTCATCTTCCTTGCGGTGGTTGTGTCAAGTGCTGTCTCGCAGCACGAGGCTCTCTATTCTGCCTTGGCTCTGGTATTTGCATCGGGCGGGTGGGCCTTCTACTCACCGGCAATCGTAAGGCCGATGGATTCGTCGAGGGTGATAAGAGCGCTCCTCGAAGCCGAGTCACTACCCGATGCCGAAAGGAGCTTCCTGCAAGAGGTGGCCCGCTACAAAGACGAGTGCGGGATTCAGGGGCAGATTCCCGGTGACGTCGCTCGGAGCTACCTGTATTCCCTCATATACTACAGCGCATGCGTGACTTCACTTGTGAGTTCGATTGGGTTCTATGGAACATTCGGCCCTCTTGCCCCCGCTGCGTTCCTCGTCGCTGATGCCGCCATATCGACCACATGTCTCACCCTTTATCTCCGACGGCGGAGGAAGGAGCTGGAGCGCTCGGAGCGTCTTGGATTCCGAATGGTGGTTCTGCGCAAGGCGCTGAGCCGTTGGGCGCCATGAGCCGTCAAGTTTACGACTCCAGGCGGGACGAGCGAGTGGAACGGGGGTGTTTCTGCTTCGTCTCAAACGTCCCGGACCCAGACCTTCTCCGTCGCAAGACGTTTCCCGCGGCCGACTGGACGAACGGATACCTCCGAATAGCCGAGGGGTGGGACGTGCCGGGCAAGCCATGGAAGGTTGTTCGATTCTAGGGACGTCTTGCGGGCCGCCTTCTTCCCAAGGGCTTACAGGATTTCTTCGATGCTGCTGACCTTTAGGCCATCCTCTTTCGTGAAGATCACGATTGACTGCGACATGTCGATAGCCATGCGCAAGTCGTCTTGATTAGCCATACTTGGGTCCTTCCAGGGCCCGATCACGACGAGGCCCCAGGGCCCTCGAGCTTCGCCCGGAGCTCCTGGACCTCCGCTTTCAGCCGGCGGATTTCCTCGGGGATCGCCCACGCGGGCGCGGGGGACTCCTTGAGCCCGTACTCCGCGAGCCGGGCCCGGTCCTCCTCGAGCATGGCCTTCGCGATCATCTTGGCCTGGTCTTCCGTGAGCTCCGAGACGGCTGCGATCTCGGCCGTGGGCCGTGCGCCGAGGTAGGGTTCGCAGGCCTTGTACTCCGCGCGCAGCCGCTCGGCGGCGTCGGGCGGCATGGCGCGGAAGTGCGTGTACCGCAGGTCGATTTCCCGCTTCCGGCCGATGAAAAACTCCTTGTTCGTGTGGCCGATCTTGCCGTCGTGCTCCGCGGCCTCGAGGCCCGCGATGAAGGTGTTCCTCAGGTCGTAGGGGCGGTTCGGCAGGCCGATCGCCCGCAGCGCGCTGCGGACGATCCCGGAGATCCGCTTGGTCTCCAGGAAGCGGCGGGTCGTGTAGCGGTCGGACCGCACCACGGGCGAGTCGGGGCCGAGATCCTCCCCGTTGGCGGCGCGCCACTCAAGGTACGCTTTCAGGTAGCGGCACCCCTCCGAGGGCAGGAACTTGAGCTCGGCGCGGCGGATCTTGCTGAGCTTCGGGGGCACGAGGACCTGGGTGGGCATCCGGTCGAACGTCACGGTCTTGCCCCGAACGCGGAGCTCCGGGAGATGCCGGAGGACCAGGCCGTCGGACGCGTCGTCGTTCCCGAGGACCTCGGGGCGAACGCCGGTCCACGCGCGGAACGCGAACACGACCTTGCCGCGCTCGTCGGTGGCCCTCAAGGCCGTGCGCACGTGGTCCTTCGTCAGGAAGGGCACGCCCTCAAGGGTCGGGGCCGCGTCAGTGTCCCCGAGGTTCATGCGGCGCAGGACGACGTCGTGGCGCGCCATCCACGAGGCCAGGGCCTTCCGGTAGTTGTTCGCGTAGGACGCCGGGTGGCCCTGGGCGCACAGCTGCGGGTCGACGCCCCGGACGTCCAGGGGCTGCGCGTGATCCGCGGGCTTGTGCGACCGCTTCAGGAGGCCCGCGAAGTCCAGGAACCGGTCCTCCACGGCCCGCCGGCCGCCGTCCGGGTCCTGCGCCTTCGCGGCGAGCTGCGTGGGCGTCCGGCCGACCGCGCGACAGTACCGGTGCAGGCGGCGCAGGTAGTCCTCGGCACGCACCTTGTTGCCCATGGCCATCTCGTCGTACCACTTCTGCACGTCCGGGTCGGCCAGGAGGGCGCGGTGTGCGTTGACCGAGTGGTTCGCTCTGGAGTCGGAGGTCTTCGTCATCGCCGACCACTTCGCCTCCGGCATGGGTGGGGCGGATTAAATCTGTTTCGCCCAAAGAATGAGTGGGTCCGTCCGGATTTGAACCGGAGTCTAGTGGTCCCGAACCACCAAGGATAGACCAAGCTACCCCACGGACCCTCGGGCGGGCCGAGCGTAAGGGAGGCATCCGTATAAGCGTTATGAGCCCGTGCGACCCGTCTACCCCGAGAGCGCCGCGAGATCCGTGCTTGGGTCTTCGAGCGGCGTGGTGTCTTCGAACGTCCGTCGCGATGCGATGAGCCTCTGGGCCGCGCGCTCTTCCTTGAGCTTCCGGTTCACCCCGAGGTAGGCCATGACCTGGCCGCCCTTCATGTAAAACTGGACGAAACCACCCTGCTCCGTGACCTTGCGTTCGCCTCGGAGGAGGATGCGGTCATGGTCCGAGAGCGTGCCGTGGACGTGGATGCGTAGTTCGAACATGTCTGAGAAGAAGTACGGAAGCTCCGTGAAAGCCACCCCCGCGCCCGCCATGTTCGCGCCCGCCACCTTGCCGTGTCGGACCGCGACGTCGTAGTGCTCGACGCGGAGGTGCCTCTCGAAGACGGGGCTGTAGAAACGCGCGACGTCACCGGCGGCGTAGACGTCGGGGGCGCTCGCCTCAAGGCGCTCGTTGACCACGATACCGTTGTCCACGGCCAGTCCTGCTGCCTTCGCCAGAGCCGTGTTCGGAATCAGGCCGACCCCGACGACGACCAGGTCCGCGGGAATGACCGGGCCGCTCGCCGTTTCCACGCCCGTGATGCGGCCGCCCTCGCCGTGGAACTTCGTGGCCCGTTCGCCGCACCGGACCTTCATCCCTTTCGCGGCCAGATACTCCATGACCCAACGGCCCGTCGGCTCGTCGAAAGCCAGGTTGAGCAGGTACGGTCCCACCTCCACCACGGTGGAGTCGAGGCCCTTGAGCACGCCCGCCGCCGCGACCTCGCATCCGATGAAACCGCCGCCCACGACGACGAGGCGCTTCGCGTGTTCCATCGCCCCCTTGAGCGCGTCGCTGTCCTCGAGGGTCCGCAGGTAGTGGATCCCCTGGAGGTCTGCGCCGGGCAATGGGAGCCGTCTCGGCCATCCCCCCGTAGCCAGGAGCAGCTTGTCGTAACGGAGCTCCGTGCCGTCTTCGAGCGAGAGCACCTTCGCCTTCGCGTCCAGCTTCGTCGCTCGCTTGCGCGTGTGAAGCTCCACCTGGTTCTCCTCGAAGAACTCAGCGGGCCGCAGGAACACACCGTCCCGGGAGAGCGCGCCTTGCAGGTACCGCTTCGACAGAGGAACGCGGTCGTACGGCCGCTCCTGCTCGTCGGTGAGGAGGACGAGGCGCCCGTCGGGATCGCGCTCGCGAATCGGCGCGACGGCGTTGAACCCCGCGAGCCCACCGCCCACGATGACGTACTTCGCACGGTCCATCGGATGACCCCGCGGCTCACGGCTTGTAGGTCATGATGCGGCCCCAGTTCGCCGCCATGCCCCAGATCCCGCGGCGCACGATCTCGAGCTGGACGATCTGGCTGTGGTCCACGAACAGGTTCACGTCGGCCCCGTAGTTCTGCACGTACCAGGTGAAGACCTGCGGGTCCGCGGCCTCGAACATGACCTTCTCCGTCCCGAGGGCGTCCGTGATCGCCGAGACCACGTCCGTGCGCCACGCCTTCACGTTCTCCGTGATGCCCTCGGACTCGATCATGATGAGGTACGCGCCCGCCTCCAGGAACCGTTTCGCGGCATGGATGGCGCGGCCCGGGTCGCGGACGCCCGCTTCCTCGAGCTCCTCGACGCTCGTCTCGCCGCCGGCCCCCCACTGGATGCCAACCTCGGGCTTCGGCTTCAGGCCCTCGTCCTTCACCCGCTCGACGAGCGCCACCCAGTCGTCGACCGGGATCGAGATGAAGCCCGCGGAGATCTCGAGGATGTCGAAGCCCACGGACTTGACCTCCTCGATGTAGCGGTCCACGGCCTGCTTGCCCTGCGTGAGGACGTACTCGATCCATCCGCCCGTGGACACGTCGACGTCGTAGGAGTGGGCGAGGTCCAGGAGCTGCGTCAGCGACTTCTTGGGGCTGACACTGAAG
>JAJYKG010000180.1 GCA_021788795.1 Thermoplasmata archaeon
AGCCGCGGACGGCGCCGTCGTTCCCGCGGATGAACAGCAGGCTTTCCGTCCCGATGTCGCGGGTGAAGAAATCGCCCGGGTTCGGGATCTGCGTGACGTGCCCGACATTGAGCCAATGGCGGAAGAAGAGTTTCTCGATCTCCTGCTGGAACACCCCCTCGTCGTAGTAGACGGCGCCGGGGAGCGTCCGCGCGGAGAGATGTTCGTCTCCGGGCCGGGCTCGCGGGTTGTCACTCATCTGCGTTCGCGCCATAGGACTCCCGTTCGAGAGGGCGGGCGCAAAATTAAGAGCTTTCGGTATGCCTAAATTATCCGTGCTGCCACGACGGGCGCGCGGTCGTTAGCATCCTGCCAATCCCCGACCGTCGTCCGGGGGCTGCGTTTTTCCCCGGGACCGGGCGCGTCGTCCTTTTCGCCCACCGTGGCGGAACCGCCTCTCCTTCGGCCGGGAGTCCTTCGGCGGGCGTTCCTTCCGCTTCACGGTCGGACAACGAACGGGCTCCTAGATGAAGCCGCCTAGTTCGCGGGCGGCCTCGCCGCGGCCTTCGGCGCCGGGTGGTGCTTCGGGTGGAGCTTCTCGATCTCGTGGAGGACGGCCTCGAACTCCTTCTTGGCCTCCATCTCCGCCATCACGGTGAGCATGCGCAGCCACATGGCCGGGTAGGCGATCATCCACACGACCGACGCGGCGAGGAGGGTTATCCCGGAGCTGACCACGAGGTTCCCGAGGCCCACGAAGCCCAGGAGACCCCGGAGGACGAGCTGGCTTGCGATGCTCGATGCGGCGAGGAAGGCGATGAGCCGGAGCCATTTGACCCACCGGTCGTGCATCGTCGCCTGCGCGATGTGGAAGAGGCCATGGTACCAGCTCGCGAGCCGTGGGCCGAGCGCCATGGGAGCCGCTAGGGGCGGACGGTAATAAAGCGTTCCCCCTGGAAATCGCCGGCCACGCCGCGGACCGGCCGGACTGAAAGGCCATAAGCCCCCGCCCCTCTCCGGGGCTGCCCATGGTCGCCGACGGCGCGGACCCTCTCCTCCGGTTCCCGATCCTGATGACGGACCGGCTCGTCCTCCGGGAGATCACCGCGGCCGACGCGGCTTTCTGGCTCCTCAACTTCTCCGCGTCCGAGGTCGTGGAACTCACCGCCTGGGAGGCGCCCCGGGACCTGGAGGCGGCCCGGGCGGAGATCGAGCAGTTCTGCACGCTCCCGTGGCGTGAGGGCACGGGGATCCGGTGGGGCATCACCCTCCGCGGCAGCAACGAACCGATCGGGACGCTCGGATACCACGGCTGGGTCCAGGGGCGGGACCGCCGGGCCCGGATGGGCTACGACCTGCTCGCGGAGCACCGCGGCATGGGCATCATGACGGAGGCCATGGGGGTCGCCCTCGCCTACGGGTTCAAGACGATGACCCTGCACCGCGTCGAGGTCCTCGTGGACCCGAGGAACGTGCCCTCGATCCGCCTCGCGGAACGGCTCGGCTTCCATCTCGACGCGCACCTGCGGCAGTCCACGCGCTTCCGGGACACCTTCCAGGACGACCTCGTCTTCTCCCTCCTGGCCCGGGAGTGGCGGGCAGCGGCGGAGGCCAAGCATTAAGCGCGCCTCGCCGGTCGCGGTCCCGTGGATCTCGACCCCGGCATCGCGGTCGCGGAGGGCCCGCTCGTGTATCGTCCCTCCGAGGACTCCCTCCTTCTGCTGGACTCGATCCGCCTCGAGCGCGGCGAGCGGTTCCTCGAGGTCGGAACGGGGACGGGCCTGATCGCGCTCCACGCGGCCCGCCTCGGGCCCGCGGTCGCGACGGACGCGAACCGCGAGGCCGCGGCGCTGGCGCAGGCGAATGCGAGGCGGAACGGGGTGGCCCTGGAGGTCGTCCTCGGGAACCTCGCCGCGGGGCTCCGCGGCCCCTTCGACGTCGTCGCGTTCAATCCGCCGTACCTCGAAGGTCCTCCGGGGGACGATCTGGACCGTGCCTGGGCGGGGGGAGATCAGGGGAGCGAGATCTCCATCCGCTTCGTGAGCGACCTGCCGCGGATCCTCGCGCCCGGGGGACGGGCGTACCTCCTCCTCTCCCGGGCGAACCGCGCGGCGCGGTCGCTCGCGGAGTCCATGTTCCAGGCGAGCGTGGTCGCGTCGAAGCGCCTGTTCTTCGAGGACCTCGACGTGCTCGAACTCAGGCCCCGAGGTCCTTGACGAGCTTCCCGCCCTTCCAGATCGTGCGGACGTTCGCCGGCTCCGTGAGGGCGTCGAGGTCCTGCACCGGGTTCTTCGCGAGGGCGAGGACGTCCGCGTCGTAGCCTTCCCGGAGCTGCCCCGACTTCGGCGCCTGGGGTCCGAGGGTCAGGGGCGCGGTCGCGGTCGCGGCCTCGATGGCCTGGAGCGGCTTCATGCCGGCGTCGCGGAGGTTCGTCAGCTCGAAGGCGCTCTGCCCCCAGTCCGCGTACCCCGTCACCCCGGTCGTGATGATGTCCGTGCCCGCCGCGATGCGGAGGCCCTTGCGGACCGCGAGGCGCAACGCCTCCTCGTGCCGGCCCACCACCGGGACGATCTTCCTCAAGATGTAGTCCGGCGCCCCCATGGCCTGGGCGGACTTCGCGAGGCGGTCGATGATGAACCGCGTCGGCACAAGGATGGCCTTCTTCTCGAGGAACAGGTCCGCGGCCTCCTCGTCGAGGTAGGTGCCGTGCTCGATCGTGCGGCATCCCGCCCTCAGGGCGGCCATGATCCCGGGCTTGCCGTGGCAGTGCGCCGCGACGATGCGCTCCGCCCGCCCCGCCTCCTCGACGATGGCCCGCAGCTCCTCCTCGGAGAACTCCTGGTGCATCGGGTGGTCCACCTCGCTCGCCACGCCGCCGGAGGCGCAGATCTTGATCACGCGCGCGTTGAGGCGGAGCATGGACCGCACGGCCTTCAGGCACTCCGGGACGCCGTCCGCGAGGGCGCTCATCTGGGTCCGTTCGAGGACCTCGTGGGTGAAGTCGAGCGGGTAGGAGTGGAGGTCGCCGTGGCCTCCCGTGGGGCTGATCATGCCGCCCGCGGCGTAGATGTGCGGCCCGGGGACGCTGCCCTCGTTGACGGCCCGCGCGAGGAAGATCCCGAGCCCGCCCACCTCCCGCACGCTCGTGAAGCCCGCCTGGAGGCAGCGGGCCGCGTCCGCGGTGGTCCGCGCCGCCATGACCGCCAAAGGCGTGCGCGCGCCCTCCTCGACGTCCGCGGTCCGGAGGCCCATGAAGTGCCCGTGGCAGTCCCAGAGCCCGGGCATGACGGCCGCGACGGAGCGGGTCTTCGCCCCCGACGCCTTCGGCGCGCCCTCGATCGTGCCCGCGTAGGCGATCGTCGGCCCGTCGAAGACGACGCAGCCGTTCTTCACGACGTCCCCGTGGCCCGGGATGAGCACGTCCGCCTCGATGCGCTCCAAGAGAATCACTCCCCCGCCCGGGTAGCCGCGCGGCCGCATAAGGCTTCGCCGGCCCACCGGCCTCCCGGGTTCACCGGCCGAGGACTTCCTTGTCGAACGTGAACTTCGGAGAGCGGCCGCGGTCGTTCGCCAGGTACCAGGCGTACGCCTCGCGGAGGCCCTCGATTGGGTCCGTCGGGCGGAAGCCCAGGAGCCGCCGCGCCTTGTCGACGCTCACGGAGAACGAGGTCTCTGCGTCCAGGGTGGCCCCGAAGTACATCCGCGGGCCCATGGAGCTCCCGCCGAGTTCGTGGATTCGCTTCCGCGGGGCGGGGACCTTCTCCACCTCGCGTCCCGCGACCCGCGCGAGGCGGTCGATGAACGCGGCGTGGGTCAGCGGCTCCTCCTCGGCGATGTTGAGGGCCTGCCCTTCCGCGGCGGGGTTCTCGAGGCACTCGGCGAGCGCCCACGCCACGTCCTTCGCCGCGGCCCACTGGAACAGCGTGCGGCCGTCGTCCGGCACGATCACGGGCCTCCCGGCGAGGATCCGGTCCCAGAACCACGCCTCCCGCGGGATGTTGTTCCACGGGCCGTAGACGAAGGGCGGCCGCACGATCGAGACGGGGAACCGCCCGCGTCGTTGCGCGTCAAAGAGGAAGTCCTCCGCAGCGATCTTGTCCTCGCTGTACGCCCCGAGCATCGGGTCGCGATGGCTCTCCTCGGTGAGGGGCAACGGCCCCTCCCCGTAGACGGAGACGGAGCTGAGGTAGACGTATCGCTCCGGGCGGTCCCGCAGCGCGTCCGCGACGAAGGCGATCTCCCGGGCTCCCGTCCGCGCGTCCCATGCGTACGCGATGTCCACGACAGCATCGAAGGGCTCCGATCCGAGCGCCTTCCGCACGGACTCGGAGTCGAGCCGGTTCCCGAGGCGCTCCGCCACGCGGTCCCCGAAGGGATTCGAGGAGGCGTCGCGGTGGAAGATCGTCACCTCGTGCCCGCGGCGGAGGAGCTCGTCCACCGTGGCCCGCCCGATGAACCGCGTGCCGCCGATGACGAGGACGCGCATCGGCGCACTCAGACCGGGCGCGGCACATCAAGCTTGCCTGTCCGGGTCACGGCATGGAGGGAGGCGCCTTCCTCCCCCGGCCGCAGACCATCCTCGGGACCTCCTCCACCTCCTTGCGCACCGCGGGCCCGCAAAGCGTCCGCTCGCACGAGAGGACGCCCGCGTCGTCGCAGCGGATGGAGTACCCGCGGCGCCGGAGGCGCTCGGCGAGGGCGCCCTGCTCCGCGGCCCGTTCCGGCCGGACCGCGGGCCGCTCCGGGAAGGGATCGAGGACGACCTCGACGAAGAAGACGGGGCGGCGGCCCCGCGCCGCCCTCGCGCCCACGCCGACCCGGCAGCCCGTGGACATCGCGATCGGGG
>JAJYKG010000181.1 GCA_021788795.1 Thermoplasmata archaeon
CCCGGGCTCGGGCAAGACCCTCTTGGCCAAGGCCGTGGCGAACGAGTCCGAGGCGAACTTCATCTCGATCAAGGGCCCCGAGGTCATGTCGAAGTGGGTCGGCGAGTCCGAGAAGGCCGTCCGGATGATTTTCAAGAAGGCCAAGCAGGTCGCCCCGTGCATCGTCTTCCTGGACGAGCTCGACGCCATCGCCCACCGCCGCGGCTTCGACAACGACTCCGGCGTGAGCGAGCGCGTCGTGAACCAGCTCCTGACCTCGATGGACGGGCTCGAGAGCCTCGAGGGCGTGGTCGTCGTCGGCGCGACGAACCGGCCCGACATGGTCGACCCGGCGCTCCTGCGCACGGGGCGCTTCGACCGCATCCTTCTCGTCCCTGCCCCGGACAAGGCGGCCCGGCTGGAGATCCTCAAGGTCCACACGAAGGGCATGCCCCTCGAGGGCGTCGACCTGGACGAGCTCTCCGAGGAGCTCGACGGCTACACGGGCGCGGACATCGAGGGCCTGTGCCGGGAGGCCGCCATGGTCGCCCTGCGCGAGAAGAAGGACGCGCGCAAGGTCGCGATGGCGCACTTCCAGGAGTCCATGAAGGTCGTCCGGCCGAGCCTCGACGAGGAGACCGTGAAGTTCTACGAGGGCCTCGGCAAGACGCTCGAGCGCGGCACCGCGCGGCGCCAGAAGGAAGAGGTCCTCGGGTACTACCGCTGAGTTTCGGGGCCGAATGTTCGGGTCGCACCTTTTTTATCTGACACCCCTGTTGCCGGTCCCATGTCCGCGGCCAAATCCGTGACGATGTACTACCGCCGGTTCCTCGGTCTCGGATGGTCCCGTGTCTTGCTCGTCCTCGGCGTCCTGTTCACCCTGTTCGCGCTGGCCAGCCCGATCTGGTCGATGACCGACGGGACGGGCGGCACCTACTCGACGGCGGCGTTCGGCTGGACGACCGTGACTGTGACCATCTTCCACAACGGCGTCTGGACGGAGACCCGCATCCAGTCGTACTCCCCGAACGCGTTCGACGCGCCTGCGCTCGCGAACGCGATCGGCGGGGCGTACCTCATGGAGGTCATCCTCCTGATCGTCCTCGTCGTCGCGATCGCCGTGTACTCCCTCAAGTGGGTCACCCAGATGCGGGAGATCGGCCTGCTCCTCATCGGCCTCATCATCGTGATTGTCGGCCTCGTCGCCCTGCTCTACGCCGTCTTCACCGTGCCGTCCGCGGCGGCCTCCGATCTAGGCACCCCCGCCATCACCGCTTTCTGGGGCTCCGCCGCCCCGGTGTCCTGGGGCGCCGGACTCGGATGGTGGTTCCTCCTCGTCGGCGTGATCCTCGGCATCGTCGGCGCGGTGTGGCCGTTCCTCCAGGCTCTGGGCAGCCCCGTGGCTCGGGTGCCCCCTCCGCCGCCGCGGGAATGGCAGATCGAGCGCTGAGGGCGCCGACGTCCATCCCCGGGCCGCGTTGACGGAAGCCTCATATAGGTCGCGTCAGATGTCTGTCGGACAAAGGGATGGGATCCCGACGCGGCGGGGCCGCGGAGGGCCCTCACCGATGCGGGTGATGGGATGAAGAAGTTCGCCACGGAGCTCCGGGGCAAGACCGTCATGACGAACGACGGCCAGATCCTCGGGACGATCGACAACTTCATTGTGAACACGAAGAGCGGAAAACTGTCCGACGTGCTCGTCCTGCCGGCGGAGAATGTGGGCGGGAAGGGCTTCAAGACGGACCCCGAGGGCCGGTTCATCCTGCCCTTCAAGGGCATGCACTCCGTCAAAGACGTCGTCGTGATGAACCTCTAGGCGCCGCCAGACCCGCGCGCCGTGGAGAGGGCGGCGATCGCCCGCTTCATCGCGACCGGGTCGGCCAGGAGCGCCTGGAGGACCGCCTCGATCAGGGCCTCCGTGGACCAGATTTCAATATAGAGGTCGGGGTCCCGGTTGAGGGACCACTCGACCTTGGGCGCCGCCACGCGCTCACTTCGTGATTTCCTTGAGCTTGCCCGCGAGCTCGGGCAGGTCCATGCCCGTGAGGGTCTTCACGAGCGCTGGCGCGGTCGCGGCGATGTCCACGACGCTGCTGACGAGCTGGGATGGCCCGCGTTCGCCCATGATGATGAGCTTCTGCGTGGACTCCAGCGACTTCGCGGCGTTCGCGACAATCTCCGGGAGCTTCTCCACGATGAGTTGGGCGACGGCGGCCTTGCCGTACTTCTCCCAGGCCTCCGCCTTGGCCTGCATCGCGGTGGCCTCGGCGAGCCCGGTGGCCTTGATCGCGTAGGCCTGGGCCTCGCCCTTCAGCCGGATGATGTCGGCCTCCGCGGTCCCTTCCTGGCGGATGCGCTCGGCCTCGCCCATCGCCGTCCGGGCGAGGCGCTCGCGCTCGCCCTCGGCCACGAGGATGGCGCGCTCCTTCTCCCCCTCCGCGGTGATGATGAGCTTCCGCTTCTCGCCGTCCGCCTGGGCCGCCACGGCGTCGGCGGCCGCCTTCGCGGGCACCACCTGGGCGGCGGTCTGCTCCTGCTCGCGGCGCCGGACCTCCTGCTGCTGGACGAGGACCTCCTGCTCCTTCGCCCGGATGTCGATCTTCCGCTGCTCGACGATGAGCTCCTGGTTCCGCTTCGCGGTCTGCAGCTGGAAGGCGATCTCCCTGTTCGCCCGCTCGAGTTCCACCATGGCCTCGGACTGCTGCTTGATGACGTCGCGGTCCCGGTGGTACTGGGCGACGTTCGCCTCGGCCTGGGCGTTCGCCTTCTCCGCCTCTTGGGCGGCGGTGGCCTCGGCGACGGTGGCCTCGCGGTTGGCGTTGGCCTTGCCCACGCGGGCATCCCGCTTGACCTCCTCCGTCCTCTTGACGCCGAGAGCGGTCAGATACCCCTGCGCGTCCTCGATCTCTTTGATCACGAAGGACCGGATTTCGATCCCCATGTTCCGCAGGTCGTTGCCCGCCATGCCGAGGATCTTGGACGCGATTGCGTCCCGGTCCGAGTTGACCTCCTCGACGGTGAGCGTGGCGCACACGCCACGGACGTGCCCTTCGAGCGTCTTGAGGGCAATCTCGTCGACCTGTTGTTCCGTCTTCCCGAGCAGGTTCTCCGCCGCGGTGTTCAGGGTCGCCTCATCCGAGGAGATCTTCACCTGGGCGACGGCCTTGATGTTGATCCGCGCGCCCGAGCGCTTGACGTCCGTGACGATCTCCGAGACGACCAGGTCCAGGGTACGGACATCGAGCCGCAGCCATTCGACGGACTCGACGATCGGCACGATGAGCTTCGCGCCGCCGGAGAGGACCTGGTATCCGCGTCCCCCCTGTCCCTTCTGCCGCTTCCCAAAGACGACCATCGCCATGTTCGGGGGCACTTTCTTGTAGCGGCTCGCGTACAGGAGCACGGCCGAAAAGACGACGATCACAATTGCCAGGACCACGAAGCTGATGATCTCTTCTCCCGCCACAACAACCACCTCTCGATTCACACCTTGTGCACTTTGACCGAGTTGCCGACGACGCTCTCCACGATGACGTGCTCGTCCGTGGTGATTTCCTGGTCCGCGACGGCCTGCAGGAGCGTCCGCCCGCGGGCTTCCGTGACCACGACGATCTGGCCGGGCTGGCCCGGCCGGACGGGGACGAGGACCTGGCCCTTGTACCCGACGAGGGTCTCCAGATCCACCTTGGTCTCCGCCTGGGTTTTGACGAATACGTTGAGCATGAGCACGTACATGCCGGCCCCGACCAGGGCCGCGCACGCCGCGGCCAGGATGGGCGTCAGGACGGGCCCGTACTGCAGATACTCGAAGATCGTGCCGAACCCGCCGAAGGCCGCCCCGAAGGACGCCATGATGGGTAGGCTCAGCGGACTGACCCCTCCGTCGATGTCGCCTCCCCCGCCGAGGTCGTGGTCGAAGTCGATGCCCCCGATGTCGCCCAGGATCATGACGAGGAACAGCAACGCCATGAATGCGATCATGATCCAGGTGTACGGGCTCAAGCCGAGCAACCAAGCCATGTTCTCAACGCTCCTCGGAGGACCGCCAGTCGCGGGTGACAGCCTCCGTCTTCCTCGAGGGCAGTTTCACGACCTCGGAGCCCTTCTTCGTGACCGTGCCGCAGTTCCAGCAGAAGGCGTCTCCGCCGTGCAGACGCACGCCGCAGTAGGCGCAGAACGCAACCTTGGAGGGTTCCTGGCCCGCGGGCCGCTTCGGCGGGGGTGCCGGGTTCGCGCCCGGCTTTCGGGGCGGCGCCGCGGGCGGGCTGGGAGGAGGCGGGGTCGGGGGACCCTCGAAGACCGTGCCGCATTCGTTGCACATGGTCGCGTCCGGTGCGACGAGGGCGCCGCAGATGGGGCAGATGTAGCCGCGGAACACGACGCCCCGGTGCCCGAAACCCAGGTCGCGGTTGGGCTGGAACTCCAGCTCCCTCGATGGCTGGAACTCCAGGGCTCGGCCCGAATCGAACTCCAGGGCACGCCCCGGCTCGAACTCGAGTGTGCGGTTGGGGTCGAAGTTTAGGTACCCCGCCATGTCCCTCCACTCCGAGGGTGCGATGGGGGGCTGTGGCATGATATAACTTGTGTAGGTAGTCCCATTATCCCTCTCTAGGGAAGGACCCGCCGCTCCTCCTTGACGACGTTCAGGACGACCTGGGTGTACGTGTTCTCGACGTACTCCATCGAGCCCAGGCGCTTGATGAACCCGTCGAGCTCGCGGGTGCTCCGGAGCCGGACGACGAGGATGGAATCCCACTCGCCCGTGACGTCGAAGACGTGGGTGACGCGGTCGTCTTTCGCGATGCGGCGCTGGACCTCGAGGAGCTTCCC
>JAJYKG010000182.1 GCA_021788795.1 Thermoplasmata archaeon
TGCACCGCGAAGGTCCCCAGCACGAGGGTGAGGATCACGACGAGCATGGCGACGTCGACGTGGCGCACGGTCCTCACGATCCTGGAGTGCCGCGTGTAGAACCGGTCGAGCCGGGACGCGACCTGCTCCCAGCGCGAGGCCACGGGGTGCGCGACCCGGCGCAGGCCCTGCCGGACCCGAGGCAGGCGGGGCAGCCAGCTCAGACGGATGTAGGTGGGAACCGGCGCCGTGGTCTCCCCCGCGGGGACGACGTCCATGCGGAACCGCTCGGCCCACACGCTCAGGGGCCGCCAGAGGAACGTGTCCAGGAGGAGCACGACCGCGATGAGGGCCGCCAGTCCGGTGAGGACGGCGGGGACATTCCCGGTCAGCCCCGCCTGGTAGATGAAGTTGCCAATCCCGGGGCGGGAGAAGTCCTTCCCGAACGCCGTGAAGACCTCGCTGGCCACGAGGTAGAACCAGCCCACGGTCCAGGAGAGCATGGAGTTGTACACGAGCTTCGGGATCGTCGCGGGCAGCTGGAGCCTCCGGAACTTCAGCCACCCCCTCAGCCCGAAGACGTTCGTGGCGTCGATGAGGTCGTGCGGGAGGGTCGTGAGGGCCTCGTAGACGCCGAATGCCATGTTCCACGCCATGCTGGTGAAGATGAGGATGATGATGGCCGTCTCGACGCCGATGGGGTACGGAAGGGTCTCGCCGAAGAACACGAGGACGATGGGGAAGAAGCCCAAGATGGGGACCGACTGGAGGATGTCCAGGATCGGGATCATGACCTCCGCGGCCCGCTTGCTCACCGCCGCCGCGGTGCCGTAGGTGATGGCGAAGATGAGGGACAGGAGGAACGCCAGGAACATCCGGGTGGTCGAGAACAGCGCGTACGACGCGAGCAGCCCGGCTTGCGCGGCGGAACTCGGGAACACGATGGCCGCCACGATCCCCAGCGCGACGATGCCGAGGGCCAGGGGTCGCAGCCACTTCCGCCGGGCCGCCATCCCGGCGGGCAAGAGACACGCCCTATATACGGCTTCCCGCGGGAGACGTCACTCGCCGCCGAGGAGGCGGACGAGGATGGCCTTCTGCGCATGGAGGCGGTTCTCTGCCTCGTCGAAGACGATGCTCTGCTCTCCGTCCACGACCTCGTCCGTGATCTCGAGGCCGCGGTGCGCCGGGAGGCAATGCATGACGACGGCGTCCTTCTTCGCCGCGGCGACCAGCTTCTCGTTCACCTGGAAGGGGAGGAAGATGCGCTCCCGCTCCTCGCGCTCCTTCTCCATGCCCATGGAGACCCAGACGTCCGTGTAGACGACGTCGGCGCCCTTCACGGCCTCGAGGGGATCGTGGACCACCTCGATATGCGATTCGGTCGTGGCGGCGATGCGGTGCGCCGCGGCGAGGAGGAGCGGGTCCGGCTCGTACCCCTTCGGCACCCCGGCGGCCATGTGCATGCCCGCCTCCGCGCAGCCGATGAGGAGGCTGTTGCACACGTTGTTGCCGTCGCCCACGTAGGCGAGCTTGAGACCCTTGAGGCCGCCCTTGTGCTCCTGGATCGTGAGCAGGTCCGTGATGATCTGACAGGGGTGCTCCTTGTCGTCGAGGCCATTGATCACGGGGACGCTCGCGTGCCGGGCGAGCTCGCGGACGTTCTCGCTCTTGTAGGCCCGGTACATGATCCCGTCCACGTAGCGGCTCAGGACCCGGGCCGTGTCCGCGATCGTCTCGCCGCGGCCGATCTGCAGGTCGTTCGGCGAGAGGAAGAGCGCGTGGCCGCCGAGCTGGGTCATGCCGACCTCGAACGACACGCGCGTCCGGGTCGAGGACTTCTCGAAGATCATCGCGAGGCTCTTCCCGCGCAGGGGCTCGTACGCCTCGCCCGCCTTCGTGCGGTTCTTGATGCCCGTCGCGAGCTCGAGGATCCCGACCAGGTCCTTCTCCACGTCCGCCATGGAGAGCAGATCGCGCTTCGCGGCCATGCCGGGTCGATTCCAGGGAGGCTACTTGACCCTTGCGTATGGTGGCTTCCTCCCCCGCGGGAGAGGTCAAATACGGTCGAGCGGATGGGAGGGGCGATGGCCGCGCCCCGGAGGACGGCGGCGGAGAGGAAGCGGGAGGCGCAGGAGGAGGCGCAGCGGCAGGCGCGGCGGAGCGTGCGCGTCGGGACGGTCGGGGTGGCGGTCCTGTTCCTGAGCGGGGTCGGCGCGTGGCTCGCGCCCGACTTCGTGTTCGCCTTCATCGGCGGCATGGTCGTCGGCATCGTGCTCCTCCTGGCCGCGTTCTTCATGGTCCGAGGCTCGGTGCTCTTTTTCAAGGGCGAGGACCAGACCAAAATCTATTAAGGGGCCGCCCCATCGGCGGCCCCGCGGCCGGGATGGGCTAGCCTGGTTATGCTAGGGGACTGTGGATCCCTTGACGCGAGTCCAAATCTCGCTCCCGGCCCTCGCCCCGCGGCGGGCGGGCTCCGCATGTTTTAATACGCCGTCCTGGATGGACCCTCCTGCCTCCACGGCGCGATGAGAAAGCGCCGCGGTCGACGCGTTTCCCCCGGGAGGGGGCTGCGATGATCAAGCAGGCGGAGAACGAGTACAAACCCCCAGAGCTCGAGAGAGCGACGCAGGACTTCTGGACGCGCACGAAGGCCTATGCGAAGACCCGGGCCGCGCGCGAGAAGGGCGAGGACTTCTACTTCGTCGACGGGCCGCCCTTCACCACGGGATCGATTCACTTGGGCCAAGTCCTGAACAAGACGGTGAAGGACGCCGTGGTGCGGTGGCGCCGTATGCACGGCTATCACGTCCGGGACCAGGCGGGCTACGACATGCACGGCCTGCCCATCGAGGTGCAGGTCGAGAAGAGCCTCGGGATCACGAACAAGAAGGAGATCGAGGAACTCGGCATCGAACGGTTCGTGACCACCTGCCGCGCGTTCGCGGTGGACCTCCTCGGGAAGATGAACCGCGAGTTCGCGTCCCTGGGCGTCTGGCTGGACTGGGACCATCCCTACATGACGATCACGAACGAGTTCATCGAGGGCGCCTGGTGGACCTTCCGCCGCGCGTACGAGCGGGGACTCCTGTATGAGGCCCTGCGCTCCCTGCACTGGTGCGCGCGCTGCGAGACCGCCCTCGCGGACGCGGAGGTCGAGTACGCGGACGAGACGGACCCGTCCATCTACGTGGAATTCCCCCTCAAGGACCGCCCGGAGGAGTCCTTGCTCATCTGGACCACGACGCCCTGGACGCTCCCCGCGAACCTGGCCATCGCGGCCCATCCCGACTTCACGTATGCGAAGGTGCGCGTGAGCCGTGGCGGCCGCACGGAGTACCTGTGGCTCCTCGAGTCCACGGTCCCCGCGGTCATGGCCCTGGGGGGCATCGCCGTCTACGAGGTCGTCGCGAAGGAGAAGGGGTCCGAGCTCGTCGGTACGGCATATACGCACCCCCTGGCCGCGAAGCTGCCCTACCAGGCCCGACTCGAGGGGGAGTCGGTCCACACCGTCCTCCCCTCGGACGTGGTCGAGGCGGAGCACACGGGGCTCGTCCACACGGCCCCGGGCCATGGGCCCGAGGACTTCGAACTCGGGCAACGGCACGGGATTCCCGCCTTCTCGCCCGTGGACGAGCGGGGGCACTTTACGGCCGACGCGGGCGAGTACGCCGGGCTCCACGTCCGCGAGGCCAATCCGCGCATCGTGGACGACCTCAAGGCCCTCCACGCGCTCTTCGCGGAGGAGACGATCACCCACTCCTACGGCCACTGCTGGCGCTGCCACACGCCCATCCTCTACCGGGCGACGGTCCAGTGGTTCCTCAAAGTCGCCGACATCAAGGCGAGGATGCTCGAGGAGATCGCGCGGGTGAACTGGTACCCCGACTGGGCAGGCTCCGCGCGACAGGCGGACTGGACGCAGAACCTGAGAGACTGGTGTCTCTCCCGGCAACGGTACTGGGGCATCCCCCTTCCCATCTGGCGCTGCACGAAGTGCTCCGAGTGGACGGTCGTCGGGTCCGCGGAAGGACTCCGCGGCGGCAAGGGCTACACCGCCGGGATGGACCTGCACCGCCCCTGGATCGACGCCGTCACGCTGCCCTGCGAGAAATGCGGCGGCGAGATGCGCCGCGTCAAGGACGTCCTGGACGTCTGGTGGGACAGCGGCGTCGCGAGCTGGGCGAGCCTCGGCTACCCCGCCCACGAGGAGGAATTCAAGCGTTGGTGGCCCGCCCGCTGGATCGTGGAGGGCCCGGACCAGACCCGTGGGTGGTTCAACTCCCAGCTCGCCGCGGGCGTGATCGGCTTCGACCGCGCCCCCTACGACGCGGTCCTGATGCACGGCTGGGTGAACGGCCCCGACGGGCGGCAGATGCACAAGAGCCTCGGGAACGCGATCGAGCCCTCGACGGTCATCGCGAAGTTCGGCGTGGACGCCCTGCGCTTCTACGTCGTCAGCGTGAACGCGATCTGGGAGGACATCACGTTCCAGGAGGAGGGCGTCCGGACGTGCCAGCGGACGCTCAACATCCTCTGGAACGTCCTCCGGTTCGCGACCACGTATATGGTCCTCGACCGGTTCGACCCGGCCGCCCAGGACGTCGCCTCGCTCGCGCCGCACCTGCGGCCGGAGGACCGCTGGCTCCTCTCCCGCCTCGAGGGCCTCCAGGGGACGTTCGACCGGGAGATGGAGAGCTACGCGCTCCACCGCGCCTACCGGGCCGTGGACGCGTTCATCCTCGGCGACCTCTCGCGGTGGTACGTGAAGCTGGCGCGGGAGCGCACCTGGATCGACGCGGACGACCAGGGCA
>JAJYKG010000005.1:0-3543 GCA_021788795.1 Thermoplasmata archaeon
GGGGAGGGGGGACAAGCTCCGCAAGCTGCGCAAGTCCCTGCAGATCATCTTCCAGGACCCCTACGAGTCCCTGAATCCCAAGCGCTCCGTGTACGACACGATCGCGGAGCCGCTCATCGTGAACGGCCTCACCGGGAGCCGGGTGGAGACCGAGGCGCGCGTCGAGCGCGCCCTGGACGACGCGGGGCTGCGGCACGCGAGGGACTTCCTGTTCCGGTACCCCCACGAACTGTCCGGGGGACAGCGGCAGCGCGTTTCCATCGCGGGAGCCCTCGTGCTCGAGCCGGACTTCATCGTGGCCGACGAGCCCGTGTCGATGCTCGACGTGTCCATCCGGACGGAGATCCTGGAGACGCTCCTGCAGCTGCGGAAGGACAAGGGGCTGACGTACCTCTTCATCACCCACGACCTGAGCCTGGCGTGGGTCTTGTCCGACCGGATCGCGGTCATGTACCTCGGGAAGATCGTCGAGGAGGGGCCGAAGCGGGAGGTGGTGAAGAGTCCGCGCCACCCCTACACGAAGGCGCTCATCTCCGTCGTGCCCGCGCCCGATCCGGACCGGAGGCACGGCCGGACGATCCTGAAGGGAGAACGCCCCGACCCGTCGGACATCCCGCCCGGGTGCCGGTTCCACCCGCGGTGCCCGGTGGCGATCGGGAGCTGCGGCTGGACCGCGGAGGAGACCCGGGAGGAGCTGCTCAAGATCGCGGCCTCCGCGCCCGAGATTGCCGGGGAGCTCCAAGGGCTCGCCGTCGAGGGACCCGCGAAGCTCATGCTGACCGGGGCGTCGGACCGCGCCGAGGCGTGGGTCCGGGAGACGGTCGCGTCCCAGGCGGAGACCTGGCGGAGCCTCCAGGCCGTCCAGCACATCGAGCGCTCGAACGGCAGCTTGCGGCTGGCGATCGAGGGAGGCAGAGAGCCAATCTTGAAATCGGTCGCCCCCGATGTCCGCGTCGCCTGCCATCTCGCAGGCTGAGGAAGACCATGCGACCCCGCTGCCGCGAGTACGGGCTGCGCCTCGGTGGCCTCGTGCCCGGGTCGAAGAACACGATCGCGGACGTCGGGGAGGTCCGCGTCGGCCACGTCACTCTCGTCTCGGGCGAGGGCAAACACGTCCCGGGGAAGGGGCCCGTCCGCACGGGCGTGACGGTCATCGTGCCCCACCGCGGGAACGTCTGGCGGGACCGGCCCAAGGCCATGTGGGACACGATCAACGGCTGCGGCGAGCTGACCTCCGCGGTCTCCATGCGCGAGTTCGGGATAATCGAGACCCCCATCGCGCTGACGAACACGATGTGCGTCGGGAACGCGATGATGGGGCTCATCGAGGCCACCCTGGAGGCGAACCCCCAGGCCGCGGCCGACGAGGACGCGGTCGCCCCCACGGTCTCCGAGTGCGACGATTCCTATCTCAACGACGCGCGCGGCCTCCACGTGAAGCCGGGCCACGTCCGCGACGCCCTGACGGTCGCGAGCGACGACGTGCGGATGGGCGCGGTCGGCGCGGGCACGGGGATGACGTGCTGCCAGTTCAAGGGAGGGATCGGCTCTGCGAGCCGCCGCCTCGAGGCGGCGGACGGCGGATGGACCGTGGGCGCGCTCGTCCTGTCCAACTTCGGCTGGAAGGAGCACCTCGTGATCGCGGGCGTCCCCGTGGGCCGTGAGTTGATCGCCCTCGAGAAGGCCAAGGGGCCCGTGCCGCCGGGAGGCGGCGGGTCGATCGTCACGATCCTCGCGACGGACGCGCCCCTGTCCTCCCGCCAGCTCGGGCGGGTCGCGCGGCGGGCCTTCATGGGCCTCGCGCGCCTCGGATCCTTCAGCGGCAACGGGAGCGGGGACATCGCGGTCGCCTTCTCGACCTCCAGCCGCGTCCCCTACGACGCGCCGGAGAACCCCCTGGAGGAGACGCGCGTGCACGACGCGAGGCTCAATCCGCTCTTCCTCGCCGCGGTCGAGGCCACCGAGGAGGCCATCGTGGACTCCCTCTTCACCGCGACCACCGTGGTCGGCCGCGACGGGAACACCTCGCCCGAGCTGCCCATCGCGGAAACGATCGAGATCCTCGACCGCTACGGCCGGATCGCCTGATCAGGCCATCTTGCGGAGGACGTCCTCCGCCGCCGTGAGCGTGCGCTCGACGTCCTCCGCGGTGTGGGCCGTGCATGTGTACCAGGGCTTGTCGGGATGGAAGTGGATCCCGCGGGCGAGCATGCCGTAGTCGAAGAGCTGACGCAGCTTCTTGTCCGCCTTCGCGGCGTCGCGGTAGTTCCGCATGGGCCCCTTCGCGAACACGATGTTGAACGTCGAGCCGGGACCGATCGCCTGGCCGGGGAGGCGCAGGTCCTCGAACAGGTTGTTCAGGCCGTCCCGCAGCTGGTCGCTGATCCGGTTCAGGTACGGGTAGGTCCCGGGCTCCTCGAGCACGTCGAGGGTCGCGAGGCCCGCGGCGAGGACCGTGGGGTGTCCGTTGAACGTCCCGCCGTGGAAGACCCGCTCGCTCGGCGGCCGCGTCACGGGGTTGACGGCGTCCATCGTCTCCGCGGTCCCGAGGAACGCGCCGCAGGGGAAGCCGCCGCCGATGATCTTGCCGAGGGTCATCAGATCCGGCTCCACGCCGACGAGGTTCTGGTACGCGCCCAGCTTCTCCATGCGGAAGCCCGACATGATCTCGTCGAAGACGAGGAGGATGCCCAGGTCCCGCGTCGTCTCCCGCAGGCCCTTGAGGAACTCCGGGTCCGCGACGAGGAAGCCGCGCTGCACGGGCTCGATGACGAGGGCCGCGATCTCGTCCCGGTGCGCCCGGAGAATCTGGTTGCAGGCGTCGAGGTCGTTGAGGGGCAGGACCACGGTGTTCGCGAGCTCCGCGGGCGTGGTGCTCAGGGAGCCGGACAGGGCCTTCGGCGCGTCCGCCGGACCCGCGTCCGCGACCGCTGGCGTGAGGCTCACGAGGACCTCGTCGTAGCTGCCGTGGTACGCACCCTCGAACTTCGCGATCTTGAAGCGGCGCTTCACGCCCTGCGCGATGCGGATCGCGTGGAGCGTGGCCTCGAGGCCGCTGTTCGTGAAGCGCACGAGGTCCGCGAAGGGGAAGATCCGCTTGAGGCGCTCCGCCATCCGGACCTCGAGCTCGTGGGGCGGGCCGAAGATCACGGTGCCGTCGCGGTCCATCTGCTTGCGGATGGCCTCGAGGACCTTCGGGTGGCCGTGGCCCAGGATCATCGGGCCGAAGCAGAGCATGTAGTCCACGTAGTCGTTGCCGTCGAGGTCCCAGAGGTGCCCGCCCTTCGCCCGCTTCGCGTACACCGGGTAGGGCGCGTAGAACTTCACGTTCCCCGTGACGCCTCCAGGGAGGTGCTTGGAGGCCTCCGCGTGCCACGCGGCGCTCTTCTTCGTGCGCGCCCTGTACTCGGCGATCGGGTCGAAGGCTCCCATGGACTCACCCGAGGTAGATCCGCTCCGGGTCCAAGGAGCGCAGGACCTTCAACTCTTGCTCCGTCGGGGCCGCGTTCGTGCCGACATGCTCCGCGACCTTGAGCTTCCACG
>JAJYKG010000005.1:3553-22090 GCA_021788795.1 Thermoplasmata archaeon
CCTGGACCTGCTCGACCGTGACGCCCGGGTTCAGGGCCGTCAGCATCATCTCGCCCGTCACGGGATCGAACTTCATCGTGCAGAGGTTCGTGATGACCGCGTACGGGCCGCCGCCCTGGAGGTGGAGCGCCTCCCACCTCGCCTTTCCGTCCAAGAAGCCGGGACTCGTGATGAAGTCGACCTTCTCGATGAAGCGCCGCTTCTCGTGGGGCGTGATCACGATGATCTTCTTCACGTTGGACGCGGTCTCACACGCCCCGCCGCTCCCCGGGAGGCGGACCTTGGGCGCCTTGTACGCGCCGATGACGGTGGAATTGATGTTGCCGTACTTGTCGATCTGCGCGCCGCCGAGGAAACCCACGTCGATGCGGCCCGCCTGGATGTAGTAGGCGAACTGCTCGTACATGGAGCAGACGCTCTTCGCTCCCGTGACCAGACTCGGGTCGCCGATGGACAGGGGCATGCGGCTCGGGTTCGAGCCGATCGTCCCGGACTCGTACACCATGATGAGGTTCGGCGCATGCATGCGCTTCGCCAGGTTCGCGGCGAGGTTCGGGATGCCCACGCCCACGAGGACGCTCTCCCCGTCCTTCAACTCCCGCGCCGCGATCGCCACCATGAGCTCGCTCGGGGTCACCTGCTGCACGGTCTCCATGGTCACACGCTCCCGTAGTTGACGGGCACGCTCATGAGCGGCTTGGGCCGCAGCTTCTCGAGCTTCTCGCGGCCGAACTTCTCCACGTAGCCCGCGCGGTCCTCGACGCCGTACACCCACTCCTTCAGGTACGCCATCGTGGACTCGTGCTCCTTCGTGATCTCGTCCCATTTGACGTAGAAATCGTTGTCGCGGTCGTAGTAGCCCTGCGTGTACGACGGGTGGGCGGCCCAGGGCTCATGGACGACCGCGTGGACGATGAAATCCGGGATCAGCGTGCGGTTCGGGTCGGAGCGGATGACGTCCTCGGGGACGATCTCCTCCGCGGTGAGGATGACCTTCTTCGCCGCGAAGGCCGCGTCCTTCTGCTCCCCGACGATGCCCCAGATGTGCGCATTGCCGGCGGCGTCGCATCGCTGGACGTGGACCACGGCCACGTCGGGCTTGAGCGGGGCGACGACGGAGACCGGATGCCCGGTGTACGGGTCGAGGACGAACTTGATCGCGGGGTTGTTCTTCGGGAGGTCGGAGCCCAGGTTCGTCCGCACGGGGAGGAAGGGCATGTTCGTCGCGCCGGCGAAGAGGCGGCCGGAGAGGTCGAAGTGCGTGTACTCCTCGATCTCCAGCGGCTTCGGGATCCCCTTCTCCGTCGCGCGACGGAAGCACCGCAGGGAGCCCACGCCCGGGTTGCCCGCGTAGGAGAAGATGATCTTCTTCGCGGTGCCCGCGGCGATCATCTGGTCGTAGATGATGTCCGGCGTGGCGCGGGCGAGGACGAGGTCCTTCTTCCCCTGGCGGATGATCTCGTGGCCGGCGGCGAACGGGATCAGGTGGGTGAAGCCCGCCAGGTACGCCGTGTCGCCGTCGTGCACGAACTTCGCGACCGCCTCCTTCATCGGCATGACCTTGGCGCTGTCCACGGGCTCACGCTCCTCCTTCGAGAGGGACGAACTTGAAGCCGTAGCGGACGACGCCCTCCTCCTCGTAGATGCGCCGCAGCTCGGCGCGGACCGGCATGCCGATCGTCACGTCCTTCGGGTTCACGTCGGCCATCTGGCCGATGACCTTCGGGCCCTCCTCGAGCTCCACGATCGTCACCGGGTAGACGCCCCCGGCCTTCTCCTGCTCCGCGAACTCCGGCGGCGCGCCGCCCGCGCCGATCAGGGTGAAGGTGTGCACCTTGCCCTTGCCGGACAGGCGCACCTCCGCGAACTCGGAGGAGGCGTTGCAGTACTTGCACACGCCCTTCGGAGGGAAGTTCACTTTGCCGCACTTCTTGCACTGCATGCCGACGAGGCGGTATCGCTGCGGGATCGTGCGCCAGTACATCGGGACGGACACATGGGCCATTCGACTCACCTCACCGGATCGCTCCCTTGAGCTTGAGATACTGGACGTAGTCGACGTACTCCTTCCGCGCGGCCTCCTTGGAGACCGTGAAGGCGGGCTTGCGGTCGGAGACCACCTTGAAGCTGAGCGCGTCGGAGCCCGCGCCGCTCCCGTAGGAGACCACGAGGATGCGGTCGCCCACCTTGGAGGCCTCGAGGGCCGCGGCCAGGCCTACGGGCGTGGAGGCCGCGCCGAGGTCGCCGAGGGCCACGGAGACCATGCCGGCCGCGAGCTGCGGGTCCTGGAAGCCGAGCTTGGCCGCGGCGGAGGCCGGGGCGCGTGCGTCGGGCTGCTGGACCACCACATGGGCGTAGTCCTCCGGCTTGCGGCCGAGCTTCTTCAGGAGGGCCGTGGCCGCGCGCGTCGTGTTCGTGACGAAGGATCCCTCGGAGAACTTCTTCACGTTCAGGTCGCGGGTCTGCCCCTCCTCCCGCGGGCGGAAGCGCTCGCCGAAGTACTCGCTCACGTAGCTCGCGGACCCCTCGAGTTCGGCGAGGGTGGCGAAGCCCGAGAGGACGAAGGCGGCGGCCCCGGAGCCCATGGCATGCTCGATCGGGTCCCACATGCTCGCCATCGGCGCGTCCGCCGCGGCGACCAGGGCGCATCCGGTCGGGTTCGCCGCGAGGTGCTCGAACCCCGCGAGCATCGCCTCCGTCCCCGCGCGCGTCGAGGAGATGTGGTCCGTGGCATACGTGTCGCCGGGGGCGCCGAGGCCCGCGAGGACGGTGCCCGAGAGCAGCTTCTCCGTGTAGGGAGGCGTCGTGGAGGCGAAGGCGAAGCGCGTCACCTTGTCCGGCGTCAGGGGCACGGACTCGAGGGCGCGCGCGGACACCTTCGTCGCCAGGGTGAGCATGTCCTCGTCGAAGCCCGCGACGGCCTTCTCGTTCACGCCCGCGGCGGAGAACGAGCCCCAGGCCTTCGCGTAGTCCTCGCGCTTGATCCGCAACCGCGGAATCGCGACGCCGTAGCCGGAGATGCCCAGGGTCACGCGATCACCTCGCCAGGACCGTGACGACCACGGTCCCTCCCGACCCGCCGACGTTGTGCAGCAGACCGCGCTCCACGCCCTTCACCTGGCGCGTGGGCTTCTGCACGTCGCCGCGGAGCTGGTGGAACATCTCGTACGCCTGCCCGGTGCCCGTGGAGCCGATAGGGTGGCCCTTCGCCTTGAGGCCTCCGGACGCGTTGACGGGCCGGTCGCCGGTGATCTGCGTGTGGCCCTCCATGAGGTAGGGGCCCGCCTGGCCCTTCTCGCAGAACCCGAGGTCCTCGTACGCGAGGAGTTCGGCGATCGTGAAGCAGTCGTGGACCTCCGCGATCTGGATGTCCTTCGGGCCGACGCCGGCCATCTTGTACGCCTGGTCCGCCGCGCGGCGCGTCCCCTCCAGGGTGGTCGTCGCGACGCGGTCGTGAATCGCGAGGTAGTCGCTCGCGGTGCCGAAGCCCTCGATATAGATCGGCGTGTCCGTGAACTCCTTCGCCTTCTCCGCGGAGGTCACGAGGACCGCGGACGCGCCGTCCGTGGTCGAGCAGCAGTCGAAGAGGTTCAGCGGCGCGGCCACCATGGGGGCCTTCATCGCCTTCTCCAGCGTGGTCTCGCGCTGGAACTGGGCCTTCGGGTTCTGCGCGCCGTTCTTGTGGTTCTTCACGGCGACCATGGAGAGGTGCTCGCGCGTCGTGCCGAACTCGTGCATGTGCCGCTGCGCGATGAGCGCGTACAGCCCGCTGAACGTCGTCCCGGCGAGGCGCTCGTACTCCGTGTCGCCGCTGACGCCGAGCCAATACTTCGTCTTCAGGCCGCTGACGTCGGTCATCTTCTCCACGCCGCCGGCGAGGACGACGTCGTGCACGCCGGCCATGACATCCATCGCGGCGGTCACGAGCGCGTAGCCGCCCGACGCGCAGGCGTTCTCGATCCGCATCGCATGCACGTACGGCAGGCCGACGTACTCGGACACGAGGGCGGACATGTTCCCGAGCTGGAACCCGCCGCAGCCGAGGTTGCCGATGTAGGCGGCGCCCACGCGCTTCGGGTCGTAGCCCCGGTCCACGCTTTTCGCCATGTCCTGGTAGGCCTCAAGGAACAGCTCCTTGATGCTCTTGTCCGGGAACTCGCCATAGCGGCTCTGCCCCGCTCCGACGATCGCGACCTTTCTCATCCGAACGCGCTCCTGGCTCGAGCTCGGCCGGTCCGCAGGGGGGACGGGAGCCGAGGCTCTCGACCCATGGACGCTGGCCGCGCGTCGATGCCCACGTTTCGGATATAACCCTTCGCCCCTTAACCTCCATACACCACAACACCGGTTATATGTACCAAACTTCTACGCCGCGACGGGGACCTGCACGGCCCGATGCCCTGCGAATACACCTGCCCCCCGAACCACGATCCCGCGGGCTTCCGCGACTGCTGCCACACGTGCACGTACTTCGTGCACGAGCGGTGCATCACGCCCCGGGGATTCGGGTTCTTCCCGCGCGTGATGCTGCGGATCTACGAAGAGGCCTGAGGGCTCGCCTTCAAATGCGCGCGCCCCATGCGGGACCCCAGTGTCCCTGCTCTCGGGTCCCCGCCGCGCGCGCCGGTTCTTCGACCGCCTCGCGCCCCTGTACGACGGGATCAACGCGCGGATCTACAAGCCGGAGTGGCTCGCGAGGGTCCGCGCCGCGATGCACGGCCGGGTGCTCGATGTCGGCGTGGGCACGGGCTTCACGACGGGCCACCTGACGGATGCGGTCGGCATCGACCTATCGGCACCGATGCTGCGACGCGCGCGGTATCGAGGCGATCTTGTCCGGGCGAACTTCGTCCGACCTCCTTTCGGTGAGGGTTCATTCGATACGGTGGTTCTCGCGGGCTCCTTCTACTACCTTCCGGACCCGCAGGAGACGATGGACATCGCCGCGCGCCTCCTGCGTCCCGGAGGGACGGTCGTGATCCTCTCTCCCGCCACGTGGATTCTCTCCCCTTTTGTGCCGATTTACGCCCGTGAGGAGTACGAGTCGTTCATCACGCACGCAGGGCTGCGCGTCGCCTCCTACGCGCGGCTGAACTGGGCCGCTTGTCTCGTCGTCGCTGAGAAACCGTGAGCGCGCCGGCCTCGGGTCTGTCACGAAAGCTTGTGGAGGATGGGCCCCGGATGGCTGCGGGGACACCCCGCAGACACATGTAAATACTGCCTGCCGCGTGGGACGTCGTGTGAAGCCCGGAGAGGCGGCCGCATGGAGACTTGCGCAGTCCCTCGTCCAACCTGACGCACCCGGCCCGGGACCCTTCTACACCCGGAAGCGTATGGCGATGACCCTCGCCCCACTCTTGGCCTCCCATCCTGAGACGGTCCTCGAGGTCGGCTCGGGGTCGGGGGAAGCGAGCCGGTGCCTCCAGGAGACGGAGGGCATCAAGATTGCCGTCGGAATCGATTCCGATTCGCGGTCCGTCCTCCATTGCGTCAGATCCGGGAACCCCGCCAGCTTCGCCCGCGCGGACGCGGACGTCGGACTCCCCTTCAAATCCGAATCCATTGATGGTCTCCTCACCTCGGAGGTGTACGAGCATTTCCACCATCCCGAGGTATTCTTCGCGGAGGCGCATCGCGTTCTCCGGCCCAATGGCCTGCTCGTCCTGACGACGCCGAACCTGGAGTCACTGGTGCTCATGGCTCTGCGCCGATTGCCCCGTGTCTGGGCGCAGCGGATTGTTCTCCGCGGTGGCCCTCGCCAGCGATCCCTGCACCCCGAGTTCTTCGGGACACCGTTGGCGGAGGACGGACACAGCCACCAGCGGGAGGGAAGCACGGTGCGGGAGATGGAAAGGCTCGCTGCTCAGTTCGGGTTTAGACAGGTGCGGGGCACCACGTGGGGCATCCCTTTCGCGACGGACCCGGGACTGGCCAAGCTCCCCCGCCCGGTGTGGGAATTCCTCCTCGGCCATTTCCACACCCTGGGGGTCGGCCTGCGGCACATCTTCGTGGTGTGGGTTCGGCTTCCGACGCGGGACTGACGCGGAAGCGCGAACGTGCGGCGAGGAAGGCGGTCATTCTGACGCCCGTCTCCTCTGAGGGGGCCCACGCCCGTCCGCTCCCTCAGCCGCAAACCGGATTTGCCCCTCGGACGGGGCTCCGCCCCGCTTCGCAGGGGCCCCAGGCACAGGACAACTTCGATGTGCTGCGCGCGACTCGGGATCCCCGCGCCGTCGACCACGGGACAGGCCATCGAACCGACGAGGGAGGGCGTCCGACTGCATTTCGAGGTCCGCGACCTCAGCACGGCATCTGAGCGCCTCGCATCGAGCGGGGCGTGGTTCAACCGGAGACCGAAGAAGAGGGGGGGCGGCTCAATGCGTGCCGGGCCGACCGCATGGCCACAAAGCCACCCCCGGGTCGGCAGGCGAACGACGGACCCGGAGGGCTCAGTGAGCCTCGGCCTCCTTCTTGTGGACGGGGCAGGGCCGCCCTGCCTTGCAGAAGCGGCACTTCTCCGGCTTCACCTGCACGGGCATCGGTTTGATCATCCGTCCGTACTTGCGTCGAGGCATGGGATGCCCCGGGCTCAGATCGCCTCGACCAATGGCATCTCCGGCTGCACCTGCTTGATCATCTCCGCGACCTCCTCGAAGGCCGCCAAGTGCCTTTCGACGTCGGCCTTCGTGTGGGCCACGGAGCAGGTCCACTGCTCGTCGGGGCCGGTGGCCATGGGGATGACGCCGCGGTTCAGCATCGCAGTGTTGCAGTTCCCCCACCGCGCCACGTCGACGCCCTGGAAGGACCGCCAATCGACGACGGGCTTGTGCGTGAAGTGGACCGTGCCGCTGATCCCGGCGTACTGGACCTTCATGAACAGGTGGTGGTCCTCGATCACGTCGATGTAGCCCTTCGCGAGGCTGTCGCCGATCCCCTGCGCGCGCTTCATCGCGGCAGGCGTGAGGATCTTCGTCAGCGTGACGAGCCCTGCGGCCATGCTGACCGGGTTGGCGTTGAAGGTGCCCGCGTGGGCGATCTGGCCCGGGACCACCTGGTCCATGATGTCCGCCTTCCCGCCGACGGCGCTGAGAGGGAAGCCGCCGCCGATCGCCTTGCCGAAGACCTTGACGTCCGGCTCGACGCCGAAGGCCTCCTGCGCGCCGCCGTACCACTTTCCGCAGGTCTTGACCTCGTCGAAGATGAGGACCGCGCCCGTGTCGTCGGCCAGGTCCCGCAAGCCCTCGAGGAACCCGGGCTTCGGGAGGATGAACCCCATGTTCATCGGGATGGGCTCGAGGATGATCCCCGCGAGGTCGTCCGCGTTCTCCCGGACGAGCGCCTCCGTGGCCTCCAGGTCGTTGAACGGCGCGATGACCGTGTTCTTCGTGAGCTGGGGCACGAGGCCCTTGGACGAGGGCACGGGGGTGGGCCGCCGCGGATCGCCCTCGCGGTCCGGCGTGGGCTTGATGGAGACCATGAGGGCGTCGTGGCTCCCGTGGTAGCAGCCCTCGAACTTCATGATTTTCGTGCGGCCGGTGACGCCGCGCGCGAGGCGGATGGAGAACAGGGTGCCCTCGAGGCCCGTGTTCGAGAACTTGATCCGGTCCACGCTGAAGCGCTTGGCCATGTGGGCCGCGAGCGGCGCCGCGTCCTCCCCCTCGAACCCGAAGATCGTGCCGTTGGCCACGCGCTCCTGGATCGCCTTCGCGAGGACGGGGTGACTGTGGCCCGCGACGAGGGCGCCGAAGGCCATGTTGAAGTCGATGTACTCGTTGCCATCGACGTCCCAGATGCGGCTGCCTTTGGCCCGATGGACGTACACCGGGTACGGGTCCAGGAGGCGGTAGTTGCTGTGGACCCCGAAGGGCGTGCACCGCTTCGCCGTCTCCCATGCTTTCGCCGATTTCTTCGTGCGCACACGGAACGCTTCTTGCTCGTCCTCCACGGTTCGCATGATATCCTATGGCAGTGCGAACGGCGGCAAGGTATAAACAGCTTGGCGCACGGGCGCCGGGAGAGCATATACCCGCGAGGGGGGCTCAGGCCTCGGACACGGTCACGAGACTCGCCGCGCGCGAGGCGTCCAGGAGGATCGAGCTCCGCGGCGGGTCCTCGAAGGCGCTCTTGCAGAGCGCGTCGATCGCGAGGATCGTGGACGTCGGCGTGATGGCCTGCAGGAGGACCTGGACGCGGTAGGGGTCGACGATCCACGGGTTGTGGCGGACCGCGGTCCCGACGGCCTCGATGAGTTGCTCCGGGTCCGGGTGGCCCGGGGCCTCGTACCGCGTCCGCACCCACCGCGGCGAGGAGTGCTTGAGGACCGCGGCCTGCACCATGACGTTGTTCGGGATCTCCATGAGCGGACCGTCGTCGAGCCGCAGGGACGTGTACGTCAGGGTGAGGTCCTGGACGACGCCCGTGTAGCCCGGGACGAACCGGTCGTCGGAGAAGTACTTCCCCGGGAGGACGGGCACGACCATGCCGTACTGCCACGTGGTCACGGTCACGCGGTCGCCGACCTCGAAGGGGCGGGCGATGAGGAGGAGGACGCCGCCGAAGACGTTCGACAGGACGGTCGTCCCCGCGAGGCCGAGGACCAGGCCCGCGAACGTGCCGCCGGCGAGGAGCGCGGTGCCGTTGATCCCCAGGAGGGCGAGGACCAGGAACGAAAGGACGATGTAGCCCGCGAGGCGGAAGCCCACGGACACCGTCGCGCCCTTCGCGGGGCCGAAGGACCTCGAAGCGAGCCGCCGGAGGGAGCGGGCCACGAGGCCCACGGCGACGGAGCCCAGGACCGCGGCCACGACCACCTGGACGACGACGAGGGCGGTCACCGGGAGGAGGACGAACTCGGAGAGGACGTAGTAGAGGAGGAGGCCCGCCAGGACGACGGCGCACACGGTGGAGACTTCGAGGAGCAGATACCAGGTGGGTTCGCGCGGCACGCCGTTCCGAGTACGCCCCGGGCTATGAGGTTTTGGCGCGAGGCCGGCGGATCGGCGGCGGGAGGCCACCGGAGAGGGACGGCGGATCCGTGACTCGTTAACCTTGAATAAGGTTGCATCGGGACCGGACCCCGCCCGCACCCCGCGGTCCTCTGCCGCGGGGACCCGTCCGGCGGGTTTAACGTCCTCCGCGGGTTCTCGCGCGCATGGCCTACGACGTGGTCGTCCGGAACGGGCGGCTCCTGGACGGCACGGGGATGCCCTGGGCGCTGCGGGACGTCGGGATCCGCGGGGGGAAGATCGCCAAGGTGGGCCGCCTCGGGCGCGCACGGGCGGGCCTGGAGATCGAGGCGTCCGGGAAGTACGTGTCCCCGGGCTTCATCGACATCCACACGCATTCCGACGTCGGCCTCCTGGCCGAGCCGACCGCGGAGGCGGCGGTCCGCCAGGGCGTGACCACGCAGGTCATCGGCAACTGCGGCGACTCGCCCGCGCCGATCAGCGACCGGTACCGCGAGCTCGCGGTGCGCCGCTTCACGTACTACGCGAAGGCGGCCGACTGGACCTGGTCCACGTATGCGGAGTACCTGGCCTTCCTGGAGAAGCAGGGCGTCGGGATCAACGTCGCCGGCTTGGTCGGGCACAGCTCCGTGCGCCTCGCGACCCTGGGCTTCGAGGAGCGCGCGGCGACGAAATCGGAACTGAGGCAGATGCGCGCGTACGTCGCGGAGGCGATGCGCGCGGGGGCGTTCGGCCTGAGCTCGGGGCTCGTGTACCCGCCCGGCTGCTTCGGGACCACGGACGAGGTCGTCGAGCTGGCGAAGGTCGTGGCCCGCCACGGCGGCTTCTACGCGTCCCACATCCGCGGGGAACGGGAGACGATCCTGGACGCGGTGCGGGAGTGCATCTCCGTCGGCGAGCGCGCGGGCTGCCCGGTCCAGATCAGCCACAACGCGCCGAAGTACGGGGCCACGGCCCACGCGGCGGACGTCCAGCGGCTGTGGGAGGACGCGCGGGCGCGCGGCGTGGACGTGACCGCGGACAACGACACCCACACGGACTTCGCGCCGTCCCTGAGCCACGGGCTGCCGCAGTGGACGCAGAAGCTGCCCACGGACGCGCTCCTCGCCCTGCTCGGGGACCCGGAGCAGCGGGAGGCCCTGAAGCGCGAGGTGAAGGAGGACCGGAAGCCCGCGGCCGGGTACGTCGGCCTGCTGGTCCACGACCGCTTCGACCGGATCTTCCTCCTCCGCTGCCCCCACGACCCCTCGAGGGAGGGGATGACGATCGCGGCCCTCGCCGCGAAGCGCGGCGTCGACCCCTGGACCGCGTACTTCGACGTCATCGTCGAGGAGCGCGACGAGGCCGTCGGCCTGTTCGACTACATCGAGACCGCGGAGATCAAGGCGACCCTCAAGCACCCCCTGACGATGATCTGCTCGGACGGGTGGATCCTGCCGAGGGAGCAGAGGACCTCGGCCGCGCCGCCCTACGTGCCGTGCACCTACGGCGAGTATCCGGGCGCGCTGGAGCGCTTCGTCGTGAAGGAGCCCGTGCTCCGGCTCGAGGAGGCGATCTGGAAGAGCTCCGGGATGCCGGCGGCCAAGCTCGGCCTGACGGACCGCGGCCTCGTCCGGCCGGGCGCCTGGGCCGACCTGGTCGTCTTCGACCTCGCCGCGGTGCGGGACCGGGCCACGAACCTCTGGCCCCACGTGCACCCGTTCGCGAACTACCCGCACGATTTCCCCGAGGGGATCGACTGGGTCCTCGTGAACGGCCAGGCGGCGGTCCGGGACGGGAAGCCGACCGGCGTCCTCGCGGGCAAGGTCCTCCGCCACCGGTGACGCGCCCGGACGGGCCCTCTCATCCCTGATAACGGGGGCGGAGTCTTGATACCCGCCGACGGCGGACTCCTGCCCGCTTGGCCCTTTCCGGGGTGCTCAAGGCGAAGATCTGCCTCATCGGCGAGGCCGCGGTCGGGAAGACCTCCCTCGTCCGGCGCTACGTGGAGGACACGTTCGACGACCGGTACATCTCCACCCTCGGCAGCAAGGTGAGCCTGAAGAGAGTCTGGCTCACCTCGAAGGGCGACCCGTCCAAGACGATCGAGGTCCAGCTCTCCCTCTGGGACCTCATCGGCGAGCGCTCCTACCTGGACACCCTCCACCAGGAGTACCTGAAGGGCGCCCAGGGCATCGTCGCCGTCTGCGACGTCACGCGCTATTCGACGTTCGAGGCCCTCGAGGAGTGGATCACCGCGGCGTTCCATGTCGCGGGCCAGGTGCCCCTCGCGATCGTCGTGAACAAGGTGGACCTCAAGGACCAGATCATGTGCCTCTACGACGAGCACGAGCCCCAGGAGAGGGCGGAGCGGTACGGGGGCTTCGCCGTCTGGGCGTCCGCGAAGACAGGGGAGAACGTGAACCCCATCTTCGGACAGATGTCCCTGGCGGTCGTGCGCCGGATCGCGTCGCCCGACGTGGCGTGAGACGCCGATCAGGCCTTCTTGCCCCGGTCCAGCCGCACCACGGGGTTCTGGGCCAGGTAGGCGTTGGGGACGAACACGCGCTTCCCGTCGCCCGTCTCGAGCTCCGTGGCCCGTGTCCGCAGACGGACGACGCGGCCCTGGAGCCCGCCCACGCTGATCGTGTCGCCCACCCGCACGGAGTCGTCCGCCAGGATCAGGATGCCCGCGACGAGGTTGTTGAGGAGCGTGCTCAGGGCGAAGCTCACGGCGATGCTCACGGCGCCCAGGCCGATCACGACGCTCGAGACGTCGATGTGGAGGACCGCGAACACGCCGAGGACGCCCCCAAGGACGACCATCGCCTGGAGGACGCGGCCGACGCGCCGCGCGACGAGGTTCCGTCCCTCGGCGTGCTCCACGGACCGCAGGAACAGGCGGCGGATCAGCCAAGCCGAGACGTACGTGGCCGCGGCGATGGCCGCCGCGGCGACGAGGTCGGGGATTTCGGTGCCCAGGAACGCGGCCATGGTCCCGGACCGGGAAGGGCGTGGGAGGATGAAACCCTCCGGTCCCGCCGGACGCGATCCGCGCTACCTTTAAGGGCGCGATCGCAGTGCGCGCGCCATGCCCCGACCCGTCGAACCCGAAGACCTGACCGCCTACGCGCTCCTCTCCGCGCCGTCCCTGTCGCCCGACGGGAAGACCGCCGCCCTGTCCGTGCACCGCGCCCTTCTGGACAAGGACGAGTACGAGGGCAACCTGTGGCTCGTCCCCGTGGCCGGCGGCGCGCCGCGGCAGCTGACGACCGCGGGCAAGGACTCCGGGCCGAAGTTCTCGCCGGACGGGACGCGCATCGCCTTCACCTCGAAGCGGGACATGGGGAAGGACGACAAGGGGAACGGCCTGTACGTCATCCCGGTGGACGGCGGCGAGGCGAGGCTCCTGCTGCGCCGGAAGGAGGGGATCGAAGCCCCTGCCTGGTCGCCGGACGGGACGCGGATCCTCTTCCTCTCCAACGTCGGCGCGGACGACGAGGACGTGCGGACGATCCGCCGGATCAACTTCTGGTTCAACGAGAAGGGCTACATCTACAACCTCCGCAAGCACGTCTTCGTCCTGGACGCGGCGAGCGGCGAGGTCAGGCAGCTCACCCAGGGCGAGTTCGACGTCGGGAAGGCGGCGTGGTCCCACGACGGGAAGCGGGTCGCGTACCTCGCGACCACGGACGACGTACGGCATTACCTGTCCGACCTCTTCGTCCTGGACGTGGCCTCGGGGTCGGCGAGGCCGCTCACGGACCACACGATGGAGATCGGCACGGTCGCGTGGTCCCCGGACGACCGGAAGCTCCTGTTCACGGGGGACGACCTGCCGCGGGGCTTCGCGTCCCACGAGCACCTCTGGTGGATCGACGCCGCGGGCGGGAAGCCGGAGCGGCTCGACGCCCTGGACCGCAACCTGGACAACGGCCTGAACTGCGACGTGCGGATGGGCGGGATGAACGTGGAGCCCCGGTGGAGCGGGGACCGGATCGCCTTCGCCATCGCGGAAGGCGGCGCCGTGCACCTCTACGGGATGCGGCCTTCCGACCGCAAGGCCGAGCTCCTCGTCGGCGGCGAGCGGAGCGTCGAGGCGTTCCAGGTGAACGGCGCCGGGGTCGTCTTCACTGCGATGGAGCGCTCGCGCCTGCCGGAGCTCTACGCCTTCGACGGGAAGGTGCGCGCCCTGACGTCCTTCAACGCGAAGGCCGCAGGCGACCTCGACCTCCTGGCACCGGAACGGCTCGCGTTCCGGGCGAGTGACGGGGCCCCCGTGGAGGGCTGGATCCTCAAGCCGCGGAAGGAGGGGAAGGTCCCCCTCATCCTCTACGTCCACGGCGGGCCGAAGACCGCGTTCGGGCACGCGTACCTCCACGAGTTCCAGGTCTTCGCCGCGAAAGGCTACGCCGTGCTGTACGTCAACCCGCGCGGATCGGACGGATACACGGAGGCGTTCGCGGACATCCGGAAGCACTACGGCGAACGGGACTACCAAGACCTCATGGAGGCCGTGGACTACGCGGCCTCGCACTATCCGTTCGTGGACGGCTCGCGCCTCGCCGTGGCCGGCGGCTCCTACGGCGGCTTCATGACGAACTGGGTCATCGGCCAGACGACGCGGTTCAAGGCCGCGGTCACGGACCGCAGCATCGCGAACTGGTGGACCTTCTGGGCCACGAGCGACATCGGCCCGCACTTCACGAAGGACCAGATCGGCGTGGACCCGTGGGACGACGAGGAGACCACCCTGGCCAAGTCCCCGATCCGGTACGTCCGGAACGTGACGACGCCGCTGCTCATCGTCCACTCGTTCGAGGACCTCCGCTGCTGGCACGTGGAGGCGCTCCAGATGTTCACGGCCCTGAAGTACTACGGCAAGGAGGCCGAGATGCTCCTCGTGCCCAAGGAGAACCACGACCTGTCCCGCGGCGGCAAGCCGAAGCACCGGGTCGCGCGGCTCAAAGCCTACCTGCGCTGGTTCGACACGCATCTCGGGTGACCGAAAGGCCAAGAACCACGGACGCGTGCGGCCGGCAAGCCCGGGTGAGGCCACGGTCCTCTTCGAGTTCACCCTGCTCCTGCAGCGGATCCGGTCCGCCCTCACGCGGCGGCGCGTGGCCGTCCTCGTCGCGATGATGGGCCTCGTCATGGCCGTGGGCACCGTCGGCATGCACGAGGCCCAGGGCCTCTCCTACTGGGACTCGTTCTACTGGACGGTGGTCACGATCTCGACGATCGGGTACGGGGACATCGTGCCCGTGACCTTCTGGGCGAGAATCGTTTTCTTCTTCGTCGTCTTCGTGGGGATCGGCACCTTCGCCACCGCCCTGACGGAGATCGCCGCCTACTTCATGGAGCAAAAGCTCTTGCAGATGCGTGGCTTGCACCGGGCCAAGATGAAGCAGCACGCGATCATCGTCGGATTTGACGAGAGCACGGAGGAACTCGTGCGGCAGCTCAAGGACCGGGGGCTCGAGTCCATCGTCGTGGACAGGGACCTGGACGCCGCCTCGCTGCATGCGAAGGGCATCGAGGCCATCGCGGGAGACCCGCATGCGTCGGAGACCCTGGACCGGGCAGGGATCCGGACCGCGGTGGCGGTCGTCCTAGCGGGGACGAGCGACGAGAGCGCCGTGATGGTCGCCCTGAAGGCCAAGGAGCTCAACCCGGGCGTGCGGGTCGTCGCCTCCTGCTCGCGGCGGGAGGACTTCGACATCATGCAGCAGGCCAAGATCGACGTCGTCCTGCCCATGGCGCGCCTCCTGGGCGAGGTGCTCGCGGAGGCCGTCAACGAGTCCAAGATCGTGGACTTCCTCCTCGACGTCTTCGGGAAGGAGGGCGGCATCGACCTCGACGAGGTCCGCGTGGACCGCGCGACGACGGTCGGCGGCCTTGGCCTCAAGCCGGGGTCGAAGCCCATCGTCGTGTACCGCAAGGGCGTTCCCACGACCGACCTCCGCCCGGACACGACGCTCGCTCCGGGGGACCTCGTCATCGCGATCTACGCGCACCCCGCTCCGGCGCCGTGACGCCGGGACGGGCCGCCCCTCGCGATTCCCCGTACCCGAGCGGGTGAGGGCCGGCCCTCCCCCCCGCGAGGGGCCGGTGGCCCTCCGAGCCCGGAGTCGCGACGCATCCAGAGGGTACAGGTCGGGTGGACGGGCATCCGGGGGCGAGGACCCCGACAGAAAAGCCTATACGGGCCATGGACCGTGGCCTCCTCCCACAGCACGCGTGGACCAGACGAAAGGGACGGCACGGCATCCATGCGAGTCGTCGCCGCGAGAGGGAGGCAGAGGTTGGCTTCTTCCGATCCGAACATCGCCGACCCCGGTGGTCGCGTCCGGGGCTTGCCGGGTCCGTTGAGCCGACAGGTTCCGTGGCCCCGATCCGGCCAGTTCAGGAGGTGAAGAGGTGGACCCGCTCCGCCTGTGCGTGAACACGCAGACGCCCCTCGTCCGCTTCCGGGAGACCGGGACGGCCAAGAAGAAGAAGGCCCCGCCGGAGACGACGAATCTCTCCGACCTGACCGATGGCGTCGATTACACCTTCTCGCCGGGCGGCGTCACCCGGATGGTCTTCCCGCTCGTCCGGCGCATGATCCGCGAGGGGACCCTCCGGGATGCCCACTGGGTCGCGCTGAATCCCACGGGCCCGGACACCGTCCGGGCGGGCGGCCTCACCCTGCATTCCGTCCACCTGCCCAAGGACCGGCTGAAGAGCTACGGCATCGTCAAGGAGACCCTCTGGGGCGCCGCCCACCGCACCGTCCAGGACACGCCTCCGGATGAGGACGTCTTCTGGACGGACGACTTCTCCGAGTACGCGTACTACAACCGGCTCACCGCCGAGGTGATCGGAGAACTGGATCAGCGGTACGACTTCGACCTCTTCTACATCCACGACTTCCAGCAGCTGCCCATGGGCCAGATGCTCGGACCCCTCAAGCCGAAGATCTACCGCTGGCACATCCCCTTCGAGCAGTCGGCGATCCCGGACCATTGGAAGGAGCTCCTCACGACGTACTTCGACAGCTACGACGTGATCGTCGTGAGCGCCGGACGGTACCGGGAGGCGCTGAAGTCCTTCGGCTACTCGGGCAAGGTCCGCAAGATCTATCCCTACGTCGACCCGAGGGCCTACTCCCGCCCGCCGAGACGCGAGCGGGCGGCCGTCCGCAGGAGACTGGGCCTCCGGGAGGACGACGACGTGGTCCTCGTGGTCGCGCGCATGGATCCGATGAAGGGCCAGGACCGGGCCATCCGCGCCTTCGCGGGGCTCGCCTCGCGCTACCCGCGGCTCCGGCTCGTGCTGGTCGGGAACGGGAGCTTCTCGAGCTCCAAGGGAGGGCTCGGCCTCTCGAAGGGGAGCCGGTGGCGGGAGGAACTCGAGGGACTCGCGCGCCGCCTCTCGGTCGGGAACCGCGTCGTGTTCGCCGGGCACGTCCCGCAGCGGGAGCTGGACGCGCTCTACGAGACCTGCCGGTTCACGGTCCTGCCCTCCATCGAGGAGGGGTTCGGCCTGGTCGTCGTCGAGGGCTGGCTGCACTCCAAGGCCGCTCTGGTGACGGAGCGGGCGGGGATCGCCGAGCTCGTCGCCGAGGGGAAGAACGGCCTGCTAATCGATCCGGACCGGCCGGAGGAGATGGGGGAGGCGATGCGCCTCCTGCTGGACGACGAGGAGCGGGCTCGGCAGATCGGAGGCCGAGGATACGAAACGTCCAAGCAGTGCTCCCTGGATGCGGGCGTCCGGGCGGAGACGGAAATGATCACGCATCTCGTCGGCAGGTGACTCGATGGACGTGGTGTCGTTCCTGCTGCCCCTGGGCTACGCCGCGATCATCGTCCTCGTCACCTGGGCCATCGCCCGCGTGGCGAGCACCCTCGTCGGCCGGATCCTGCGGCAGAGCCGGCCCCTGCTCGCAGCCCAGATCCGCCGCTCGGTGTGGCTCCTGATCTGGCTGATCGGCCTGGTCACCGCGATCGAGGAGGTGGGGGTGCCCTCGGACATCCTCCTCCTGATCGTCGCCCTGTTCGGGGTCGGCGTCATCCTGACCATCCGGGAGGCGCTGGAGAACGCGGGAGCGAAGTACTTCGCGGACGTATTCATCCCGTTCAAGGTGGGCGACTCGATCCGGGTCCAGGGCCACTCGGGGAAGGTCATCGAGATCAACTCGATGAGCACGATCCTCCTGGGGGACGACAACACCCTGGTCTCCGTCCCGAACACCGTCCTCATGAGGGAGGCCGTCGTCAACACGACGCCTCAGGCATGGAAGGAGGTGATCATCCCCATCACGATCCGGAACGACATCGACCTGCCGGCGTTCGAGAGCGCCGTCCTGAAGAGCGTGAACAAGCTGAAGCCCAGCCTGGACAGCCGGTTCCCTCCGGTCATGACGATGCGGTCGAAGGGGCCCCAATCGACCGAGCTGTCCCTGTCGATCATGGTGAGCCGACCGGAGCAGAGGGACGCGATCACGGCGGAGGTCAACAAGCGCGTCGCCGAACTCGTGGAGTCGATGTCGAAGGCGAAGAAGCAGGGGAACGCCGCCGATCGGTCGCCTGCGGGGCCCGCCTAGGGCTTCGCGGCGGGCGGACGGCCGTCCGGGACGCTCCGGCGCGCGCCGTCCGGGGCGCACCCGAGATCCCGCACGGCCCGCCGCGTCCACCCCGAAGGAATACATCAACTTCATCGACGGCAAGGTTCATGGCCTCCGGGGGCGAAGGGGAGTTGGGCGATGGAATGAGCGAACCGTCGATGTCCCTCGCGGACCAACTGCGGACGATCGTCGTGCGCGCCTTCTACTCCAAGCACCCGCCGGAGGCGTTGCGGCTCCTCTACGCGCCCGACGCCGCGCTCGTCAAGGCCATCACCATCGAGCACTGGCGGTTCCTGCAGATGTTCCCTCGGTGGTGCGGCGGGATCATGATGAAGTCCCCCCACCAGGACGTCTGGGAGTACGAGATCGACAACCTGCACGACGAGCTCATCCACGACGAGGCCGTGGGCGGCGGGCACTACGTCATCGTGAGGCAGGCGTGCCTCGAGAGCGGCTGGACTGCCGACGAGGTCGACCGGGGCCGCGCCCATCCGAAGATGCAGCGTGCGCTCGACGACTGGACCGCGATCGTCCGGGACCGGCCCTGGGTCGAGGCGATGGCCGCGGTCCACGGCACGGAGATGCTCGCGGACCAGCGGCTCAAGAAGCACCCGGACTTCGCGATGCCGTCCATCGTGAGCGACCGGAGCTTCATCGAGAAGGGGGCCTTCGGCCCCGCCACCCGGCGCTGGCTCTCGACGACGGCCGCGGACACGGCCCACGCCGGCCGGGCGGCGGACCTCGTGGAGAAGTACGCGGCGGTGGACTCCACGCCCGAGGCCGTGCTCGAGACGTTCCGGCGTTCCATGGACAACATGAGGCTCTACTTCGAGGCGATCGCGGAGCGGCGGCGCGAAATCCTGGAGGCGAAAGCGTGACCGAGCCGGTGCCCGGGGAAACGAAGGAGGCCGGCTGCGCCCTCTGCGGGAGCACCTGGGGCAACTACTGGCGCGAGGCGGAGGGCGCGAACCGCTTCTTCTGCTG
>JAJYKG010000005.1:22100-23552 GCA_021788795.1 Thermoplasmata archaeon
CCCTCTGCGCAGACGCCTGGGAGAACGCCGCGGCCAAGGTCAAGGAGAAGACCGGGTGGCCCCGCGTGGACTTCCTGTTCCTGGACGATGTGCGAGGCTCCGAGGCGAACGGCTCCGCGCGCTGCGGCGAGGCGGAGGTGCGGTTCTCTCTGGAAGGCACGGACGACGGCCGGATCACGCGCCTGGATCTCGCATGATCGCCTGCCCGGTGTGTCGCCTCGAGCTCGCGGACGTTCCGCGTCTCGCGGATCACTTCTGGGAGACGGCAGAGGCGAGCGACGGCCGGCACGTCATGTGGTTGAACCGGCACGTCGGCTTCCGCGAGGTGCCTCGCGAGGAACTGCGGGAGAGACTGGAGCGGGCCCTCGGGGAATAGCCGCCGGCCTCCGGACCCGGGGGCCCGACCCTGGCGCAGGACCCGGACCCGCCCAAAAAGAACGATGGGCTCGACCAAAGTAACCCGGTCCAAGTATCCGAGCGTTTCGCAACCTTGAGGTAGGAGGCGCCAGGAAGCGCACGATGAGGAAGGTCGGATTATACCTGAGGGTGAGCACGCAAGAGCAGGCGGAACGGGGATGGAGCATCGAGGGTCAGCACACGGAGCTCCGGAGGTTCTGCGAGGGCCGGAACCACTACGCCTACCAGACGGACGCCCTCGGCTCCGTCCGCATGCTGACGGGCGGCGGCCAGAACGCCACGGACACGTACGCCTACGACGCGTGGGGCAACCCGGTCTCCCAGAGCGGCAGCCTCGCGAACCCGCTCACGTACACCGGGGCGATCTACGATTCGTCGAACGGCTTCTACGACCTGCGGGCCCGCTTCTATGACCCCTCGTCCGGCCTCGGCGGCGGGGCGCACAGCTTCCTCTCCCCGGACCCGAACGGAGGCGGCTACGCGTACGCGGGGGACAGTCCGACGAACTTCGTGGACCCGACGGGGATGCGGACGGAGAAGAGCGGTGAAAGTGGTCCATCGATGCCAGCGTTCTCTTGGTCCAGATGCGCCGTCCCAATCGGGACATTTGTCCTGCAGGTCTTGCTGAGCCGGCTCGGAATCGAATTGGACTTCTTCCCAGAGGCCGAAGTTGCACGCATGGCTCAGGCGCTCACGAGTTTCTCCGGATTCTATGTTGACTGGCAGGGAATTCAGCAGGACCCCTGGAACCCCGGGGAGTGGATAGGGTTGTTCCTCGACATCGGCCTTTGGTTCTTCTGGAACATTCTCATCCCGGTGCTGACATGGTGGATGGCGTTGGAGGTCACGGCAGATGCTGCGTTGACATTCACCGGGCCCGGTCTGGCTGTTGACTTGCTGAACGTCGGTCTCACCACAGGGTGGGGGTTTACCGTGTTGGTGACCCAGGGATGCGTATTCCCGTAGAATTCATGTCGCGTGGAGACAAACAACTTGAGGTGTTGCGAGAATGGCATACTTAGGTGGGCCGGCTCC
>JAJYKG010000183.1 GCA_021788795.1 Thermoplasmata archaeon
AGTGGTCGATCCCGCCGAGGAGGAGACCCCAGAAGTCCGTCGGGTACGGGATCGGTAAGACGGAGTCCCGCGGGAGGATCGGGATGATCCCGATCTTGTCCCCGAAGATCATGATGAGGATGAGCCAGAGCCAGAAGGTCGGCATCGCGTAGAAGAAGAACCCGAAGCCCAGGGAGGCGAGGTCGTACGGCTTGCCGCGGCGCCACGCCGCCGCGGCGCCGATGACCATCCCGATCCAGATCGTGAGCACCGTGGACGTCCCGACGAGGATCAGGGTCCACACGGCCCGCTGTGCCAGGATGTCCGTCACCAAGCGGTCCCCTTGGAAGAACGAGTAGCCCCAGTTGCCCGTGAACGTGTTGGCGAGGTACTTCCCGAGCTGCACGAGGGGCGGGTCGTTCAGCCCGAAGATCTCCTGCTGCCGCAGGACCAGGTCCGGGCTCGTCGAGTGGCCGCCCTGCCGGATGAAGTTCTTCGCAGGGTCGCCCGGCAGCAGCCGGAAGAGGATGAAGTTCGCGATGAGGATGATGACTATCGTCACCGTGGCGTTGGCGACTTTCTTGACGACCACCGTTCGCATCGACATGGTTCAGCCCGTCCGGGAAAGGGGAGGGCGGGCACGGCTCGGGGCCCGTCCTCCGAGGTCGCTACGCGCGGGCGTCTAGGGCGCCCCGGGGTTCTTCGGCGGCAGGGGCGGCCCTTCGATCTCCTCCTTCTTCCGGCGCCGCAGGACCAGGAACGCCCCGACCGCCGCGGCGGCGACGACCACGCCCGCGCCGATCGCCACGTAGACGAGCGGAGACAGGCCCTCCGCGGGGCCGGGGAGCGCCTCGAGGGCGAAGTCCACGGTCGCGGTCCGGCCGTTCAGCACGCTGATCCCGGCCTGGCTCTGGTTGTAGTAACCGGTCCGGCTCGCGTTCACCGTGTAGGTGCCCGGCGCCACGGTCACATTGTAGCCTCCGGAGGCGTCCGTGGAGGTGGAGTACTGCCGGGCGCCGACGATCCGGATGGCCGCGCCCTCGAGGGCCCCGCCGCCCGTCGCCGTGACCGTGCCAGCGATCCAGCCCCGGAACGGCACCAGCGCGAAGTCCGCGTCGGTCGTGCGGTTCACGGTGACCGCGACGGCCGTCTGGGTCTGGTTCGTGTAGAGGGCCTGTGACGCGGTCACGGAATACGTGCCGACCGCGACGGTCAGGTTATAGCCGCCCGCCGCGTCCGTCGTCGTGCCGAAGGTCGTGGCCCCGGCTACCGCGGAGACGCTCGCGCCGTGGATCGGGAGGGTCGTGGTCGCGTCCGTGATGGTGCCTGCGATCCACCCGACCTCGGCCGGCAGCGCGACCACGTTCACCGTGTACGGGGCGGAGGTGACCAGGGAGCCGCACTTGGTGTCGTCCACGGTGACGCGGACGTTGTACGTCCCGGGATTCGGCCACGCGTAGCTCGTGTGGGCCTCAGTGACCCCCGAGGCGGTGGTCTGCCTGGTCGTGTTCCCCTCGTCCCAGGAGAAGATCCACGTGAGCGGGTCCGCCTCCGGGTCTGTCGCGTTCGCGGTGAACGCCGTGCTGACGTTCGTGTAGACGCTGCGCGGGAACGTGCCCTCGATCACGGGGACGGTCGGGCACTGGTTCGTGATGGCGCCCGACGTGGCCCGGAGGGTCAGCATGATGAAGTCATTGCCGTAACCGGTCAGGGCGAGCCCCGGGTTCGCGTTCCAGTTGCCCCATCCATCGAACGTGTCCGTCCGCACGACGGCCAGCGCGTACGGGTAGTAGGCGACCATGTATGCCGCGTCACGGTAGAGGATGCGCTGCATCTCCCAGATCGTCTGCTGCCGCTCCGCCATGATCGTCTGGCTCTGCTGGAGGACGTACAGCGCGTCGTAGGTGCTGTTGGAGTACCAGGCGTCCTGCCAGTTCATGATCTGGTTCGTCGTCATGACGCTGAGCAGGAAGTCCGGATCCACGTCGCCGCCCCAGCCCCACCAGTAGAGGTCCGCGGCGCAGTCGTACGTGTCCGTGATGAGCCGGTTCTCCGTCACAGAGGCCGTGATCACGTGGATCCCGATCTGGGACCACCACGACTCCATGCGGGTCGCCGCCGCGAGGCCGTTCGCGTCGTAGCTGCGGATCTCGATGCTGAAGCTGAGCTGGTTGCTGTTGGGCGCGCTCGTCCCCCACTCGTCCCCGGCGACGACCTGCGTGGGATCCACGACCTCGCGGATGCCGTCCCCGTTCGTGTCGATGAAGGCGTCCTTGTTGTCCGCGGCGTTGGGATCCAGGTTCTGGCCGTACGGACCGGGGTCCGTCTGGCCCGCCTTCAGCGTGGCCCCGTTGCCTTTCGGGTCGTTCAGGAGCTGCCGCGCGCGGTCCAGGTCGAACCCGTATTCCTCCGTGGGCGTGACGTTGTAGTGCCAGTACGGCGTCGCCGGCGGGATCAGGGTGCTCCCGGGCCGGCCCAACCCGTTGATCACGTTCTCCACGAGGGACGACCGGTTCACCGCCGTCTGCAGGGCCTGGCGGACGGTGAGGTTCGTCACGAGCCAGTTGCGCCCGCCTTTGGCCCCCCAGTCGCTGATGAGCGCGTCCGAGGCGAGGCAGGCCCCCATCTCCACCAACTCGATGGAGTCCACCGTCAGCTTGCCCACGTTCGCGGTCGCGGAGTTCGCGACCTTGTCCGGCACGAGGGTGTACTTGTCCGCGGGGAGCGCGTCCGTGGTGTCGATGTCCCCCGCCAGGAACGCCTGGTACAGCGAGTCCGCGTTCGCGTAGTACTGGATGATGATCCGATCGATGTAGTCCGCGGTGGGGCTGAGCCGCCAGTAGGCCGTGTTGAGGTCCAGCTGGATGTAGGAGCCGCGGACCCAGGTGGTCAGCTTGTACATCCCGCTCCCGATGGGCGGGTTGTTGCTCACCTTGTCCGCCTGGTTGCAGGCGATCCCGGACCAGATGTGCTTGGGCAGGATCTGGACGAACATCGAGAGGATGTTCGCCTTGAGCGTGTTCGTCGGGACGCGGATCGTGTACGGGTCGAGGACGGTGATGTTGTTCACGTCCACCCCGACGTTCGTGGACGGGTCGCCGAGGTAGCTCTGGAGCATGAGCAGGTCGCACCCGATCGGGTTCCAGGTGGTCTTGGGCCAGATGTAGCGGAACGTGAAGTTCACGTCCTCCGCGGTCACGGGCTGCGGGGCCGTGGGCGTGCTGTCCTGCCACGTGGCGTTCTGCACGAGGTGGAAGGTCCAGTTGTAGCCGGTCGAATCGACCTCCCAGCTCTGCGCGATCGCGGGCACGGGCTCGAGCTGGAGCCCGATGCCCACGAGGAGCTCGTACGTGTGCGCCCAGATGACGTAGGAGGCGCTCAGGACGCCCTTGAACGGGTTGAGGCTGTCCGGCTCCTGCAGCTCCCCGATCCGAAGCGTCGTGAAGGCGTTCGGCTGGGGCCCGACGGGCGACGGGATGCCGGCCGCCCGGGGAGCCGCGACGGCGAGGCCCGAGAGCAGGATGACCGCGGTCAGAATGCAAGCCCACACTGCACGGTGTCCACCCGGAGTTTTCAGACGGAACCCTCCCCACATGTCGAGAGTGACCCAGGCCGAATGCCCGGGAACCCACACCGCACCAAGAGGGGGTCTGAAACGGTTTCTACTTCGCCATTGTAATGTATATGCTCCGCTTTCCCACGGGCCAGCCTAGCACGCCTCCCCCGGAGTCCCCCTTGCCCGCCTGGCCCTCCCGAGTCCACCGTTTCTACCTGTACCAGGCCTGCTCCTCGTTCGCCATCTGGATCCCGTACTGGGCCCTCTGGATGGACGCCCACGTGTCCTCGTACTTCGAGTTCACCCTCGCGGACGTCGCGTTCTGGGTCGGTCTGCTCATCTTCCAGCTCCCCGTCGGCGTGCTCGCGGACCGCCTGGGCCGCAAGTGGACGATCGTCCTGAGCGAGTCCTTCCGCACCGCGGGCATCCTGGGGTACGGCCTCGGGATCAACCTGCTCGGCTACGCCGCGGCGAACATCATCTGGTCCATCGGCGGTGCCTTCTCCATCGGGACCTCCGTCTACCTGTACGAGACCCTGATGGACGCGCACCAAGAGGCGGAGTTCCCGCGGTACATCGGGAGGAACACGTTCATCCAGATCGGGTGCAACGCCACCGCGGCCCTCGTCGGGGGGATCGTCGTGGCCCTGAGCGCCAACGCCCTGGAGGGATACCAGATGACGCTGCTCATCGGCGCGGCGGTCAACGTCGCCGCGGTCGCCGTGGCGGCCACCTTCATCGAGCCCGGCGTCGAACGGCGCACGGAGCCGACCGCCCTGAAGCAGCTCGGGCAGGGGCTGCGCATCGTCCGCCGGCGCGAGGGGGTCGCTCTCCTCATCGGCCTCCAGGTCTTCCTCGGCGTGGCCCTGTACCTGATCACGGCCTTCCGGTCCCTCTACCTCGACGCCATCGGGATCGCGCCCGGGGACATCGGCGTGTGGGTCGCGGGCTTCCTGTACCTCGCGGCGATCGTCTCCGGCTTCACGGGCACCCTCTCGGACCGCCTCGGGGAGTTCCGTTCCCTCGCCTTGATCGTCCTCCTCGCCGCGGCACCGCTCCTCGGTATCTGGGTCGCGGGGCCCTCCGCGTGGGCCGTCGTCCTCCTCGTGCCCGTCTACGTGGTCTGGAGCCTGGAGCCCGCGCTCATTTCGGCCTACCTCAACCGCCGCCTCGAGCCCGGGCAGCGCGCCACCGTGCTCTCCATGGG
>JAJYKG010000184.1 GCA_021788795.1 Thermoplasmata archaeon
CGCGTTCCAGGCCGCCGGCACGGACACGCATGTCGTCCAGGCCGAGGTCCTCGCGCAGCAAGTCGTCGCCCAGAACATCGTGCGGGTGGACCTGTCCACGGAGGCGGGCAAGGTGGGCGACATCGCCGCGAACGTGACCTACTGGACGCAGCAGGGTGCGGCCACGCCCTCCGCCGAGGCCGCGGTGAACACCCCGCTCAACATGGGCCGGAGCGAGCTCCTCTCCGCGAACGGCAACGCGTCGAGGGGGGACATCGTGGACGCGAAGTTCAGCGTCGACCGCGCGGTGTCGGACCTCGGGGCCGCGTACACCGCCGCGGCGCAACAGATGGCGGCGAAGACGATGCAGGCTTGGCTCGCGGCGCAGACCCAGGACGCGATCCGCCTCGAGGAATGCCAGGTCGGCCAGTGGGTGAACTGGTACAACGGGCTCACGATCACGGTCCACTCCCCGGCCGCCGCGGCATGGGGGACCTGGTTCAACGCCACCCTCTCGAGGCTGGGCGCGAACTTCTCCGTGGGCGTCGCCGGGACCGTCGCGGTGGTCTCCATCCACACCCTGGACCGCATCACGACGGACCGGCGGGTGATCCGCCTCTCCTCACCCTGAGCCGGGGCCGTCCCGCTTCCGGGCCAGGTGGACCTCCGTGCGGTAGGCGAGGACGACGAACCCCTTCCGCGCGTGCTCATGGAACAGGCGCCTCAGCGCGGCGGCGTACGCCTCCCGCCGCTCCGGCTCCTTCGGCGCGTACGACGCGGAGAAGGCGCGGCCCAGGAGGCCGTCCTCGTCGAGGCGCTGCTCGTTCGCGAAGGTGGCCGGCTCCCGCGCCTCGAACAGGGGCGAGCGCCGCAGGGCGGCCGGGGAGTCCTCGTGCATCTCCGGCGTCCGCCCGCGGTCCGTCAGGGACCACACGAGCCTCCCGTACGCCGCGGTGAAGACGTCGCTGTTGTCGCGGGTGTTCCACAGGAGGGCGACCCAGCCCCCCGGCCGCAGGATCCGGTGGAACTCGGGGAGCGTGGCCGAAGGGTCGAACCAGTGGAAGGCCTGGGCCGCCAGGACGGCGTCCGCGGACGACGGCGGAAGGCCGGTGGTCTCCGCCCGGCCGTCGCGGTACTCGGGCGCGGGCGCGCCCGCGGGCACGGGCTCCCCGCGCGCCTGGGCGCGCATGTCCGCGTTGGGCTCGATGCCGATCACCCGCAGTCCGCGCGCCGCGAACTGCCGCGACGCGATGCCGGTGCCGCAGCCGATGTCCACGAGTACGGATTCCGGCGTCAGTCCGCACCACTCGAGGACGAAGTCGATCGCCGCCGCCGGGTAGGAGGGCCGGAAGCGCGCGTAGGCGTCCGCGAGGCCGCTGAAGCGCCGGGTGGGCTCTTCCTCTCCGGTCACGCATCGCCCGAGCCGGCCGTGGAGCATGAACCCAGCGGGCGGTGCGACGCAGAAGACGGCACGCCGCGGACCGGCGGGCTCAGCCGTTCCCGGGCGCCTGGGTGGCGGCCATCTGGAGGAGCAGGTACGCGCGGGCGAGTTCGTCCCGGTCCTCGTCCGTGAGGCGCGGATCGCCCATGTAGTCCTCGTAGAGGGGCGTGATGTCCGCCTGCGCGAGCGCGCTGATCGCCATGTTGAGGACGTACTCCGTGAGGCTCCGGCGGGCGATTTCGCGGAAGTCGATGACCGTCTCCGCGCCGGTCTCCTTGGATTTCAGGGATGGCTTCAGGAACCGCATCGCGCCACGACGCAGGCGGAAGAGCGGCACCCACGTACCTAAGGCCTTGCGCCCGGTTATCACCGGTGGTCTCACGGCCTCGACGCGCGCGCGGCGAATCCCGTAGCCCGTCCTCCGCCGCCGTTTAATTTCCATGCGTGATACCGAAGGCCGCCCCCTTTAGAGCCTGCGCGGTCAGTGGAGTCCGAGGACTGCGCGTGGACATGTTGCGAGCGGTGCCGCCCGACTTCTTCGCGGACCTTGAGGCGGATTTCCGCGTCGACGTCGCGATGCTCCTACGGCGGAACGGCCGCGTCCTCGCGGCGTGGTCGCGCACGCCCCTGTCCTGGGAGGTCGTCTCCATCATGGCCGCCACGATGGTCGGCTCCCTGGAGACGATGCTCGAGGCGCTCCGGTCCGTCTCGCCGCAGCAGATGTCCGTGGTCGCGGGCGGGAACCGGTTCCTCCTCCAGAAGGTTGAGCCTCAGGCCCTCCTCGTGCTCGTCGCGAAGGAGGCGGTCCCGGAGTCGCATCTCCGGGACGCCCTGCGGCGCCTCCTCGCCCGGATGCCGCCGCCCCAGGGTCCGCCCGCGCGGCAGGTGACCCTCGGGCCCAGCGTCCGCGAGCCCCGCGGCGTCGAGTGGCCCTCGCGACGCGGCGAGAGGCCCACCAAGAACCCTTAAGCGCATAGGCAGCGATGCGGGGCCGCCTCCGGTCCCGGAGGAAGGGCGCGCACGATGGAGCGGGAGACGCTCAAGACCAAGATCTGCCTCGTGGGGGACAACGGCGTCGGGAAGACGTCGCTCATCCGCCGCTACGTGCTCGACCTCTTCGACGACAAGTACATCACGACCCTGGGGACGAAGGTCTCCAAGAAGGAGCTCGAGGTCCCGTTCCCCAAGGAGAACCTGACCGCGAAGGTGGACATGCTCATCTGGGACATCATGGGCCAGCACGGGTTCCAGGAGCTCCTCAAGGAGGCCTACTTCTACGGGGCCCGCGGCATCCTGGCCGTCGTCGACGTGACGCGGCGCTCGACCCTCGCCGGGCTGGACGACTGGGTCGCCTGTGTCGAGGAGGTCGCGGGGCACGTCCCCATGGTCCTCGCGGTCAACAAGACGGACCTCTCGGACCGGGCGGAGTTCGGCCTGCCGGAGATCACGGAGCGGTGCGAAGCCCTCGGCTGCGGGTACTTCTGGACGTCCGCGAAGACCGCGGAGAACGTCGAGGCCGCGTTCGCGCGCCTCGCGGCGCTCGTCGCGGAGCAGCAGATCTGGGGCACGCAGTTCTGAGGCGGCAATCCTAAAGCGCGGGGACGCGCTGGCCGGGGGCCGTGCGGACGACCGCGGAGGCGATCCGCAGGGTGCTCCTGCCGCCCACCCTGGCGGAGGCCGAGTTCGAGGGCAAGAGCGCGTCCGCGGTGATGGTCCTCCTCCGGCCCGCGGGCGGCGGCCTCGAGGTCCTCCTGGGGAAGCGCGTGCGGCGGACGGGCGACCCGTGGTCCGGCCACATCTCCTTCCCGGGCGGGCACCACCACAAGGAGGACGGGCCGCTCCTGGAGACCGCGCTGCGGGAGACGCGGGAGGAGGTCAGCCTCGACCTGCGCGCAGGCGCGGAGGTCCTCGGGCACCTGTCCCCGCGGTCCCCCGGGAACGATCCGGCGATGCTCGTGGTCCCCTTCGTGTCCCTGGCGACGGCGCCGCTGGAGCCGCGGCCGGGCCCGGAGATGGAGGCGGCCTTCTGGGTCCCCCTCGCGGACCTGCCGCCCTCCTCGGGCACGGCGACCGTGCAGACCCGGGTCGGCGAGCTCCGCGTGCCCGCGTTCCGGTGGCGGGACCTCGTGGTCTGGGGCCTGACGTACCGCATCCTGGAGGAACTGCTCGTCCTCCTCGACGCGCCCCGGTAGAGGCGCTCAGGGAGGCGGGCCCGCGGGCCCGCGCGGCCTCCGGTCCTGGGAGTCGTGGGACCCGAGGGACGCGTCGAGCTGCCGCAGGACGCGCTCGAACTCCTCGGGCGGGAACCGCGCATTCTCCACGTCCCCCGGGAGGCGGGCGGTCTCCGCGCGCGGCCCGGTGAGGTCCTTCTGCGCGGACCGTCGGGCCTCGTCGATCGCCTTGCGGAGGAGGATCGCGGCCATGACCTCCCTCTCCGTGGGCTTGGGGGACAGGGTCGCGCGGTGGTGGCCCTCGGCCTGCCCCGGGACGGACTCATCGTAGGCGCGGCCGCACTCCGGGCACACGATGTACTCGGGCCGGGGCCGCGGGAGGTACAGGAGGGCCACGGCGATGATGAGTCGCAGGAACAGGTAGACGATCGTGGTCACCAGGAGGAAGCCCTCGAGGGTGACGGGCCGCGCCGCGCTCCCCGCCTGGAGGTACAGGGAGCCGTGGATGAAGAAGAGGTAGGCGCCCGCCGCGGCGACGGCCAAGAGGGCGAATTCCCGGGCCATCTGCTGGACGTACCGGCGGTCGCTCAGCTTCATGGGCGTACGCGGGACGCACCGCCGCGCCTTGCGGCGAGGTCCCCTCCTCCGGGTCCGCGGAACCGCGCCGGAAGGGATAAAACCTTGTTTCCGCCCCCCGGGAGGGTCGCAACCAGTATCAAAAACGAGAAGGAGGGGATATAGTATATCCGGGGCCACGAAAGGTCGGTGTGCCAATGGCCTCGAAGCTCGCGCGACCGCGGACGCTGGCGGTCCTGTTCGGCGTCTATTTCCTTGTGATGGCCCTGATCGCGGCGTGGGCCGGGCTCTCCCTCGGCTACCACTACACGGTCGACATCACGCGGTGGACCTTCACGATCTATCTGCTCGTCGGCGCGATCTTCCTCGTGGGCATCGGCCTCGGCGCGGCCTGGACCGCGAGGTCCCTGGACGCACGCATCGAGAGCCTCTCCGGCGCGGACGCTCCGGACGACGAGGTCGTCGAGGAGGTCGCCGTCGAGGAGGCGGTGGGCGACGACGTCCCTCCGCCCCTTGAGGACGAGCCCGCGCCCTCCGGGGACCACGTGGACCGGGACATCGACGAGC
>JAJYKG010000185.1 GCA_021788795.1 Thermoplasmata archaeon
CCTCTTCCTGACGATCGGGTTCGACTTCGCCAACGGCCTGGACAAGTACATGCCGGCGAACTTCACCGTGCCGACGCACACGCCGGTCCTGGTGCAGATCACGGACTACGACAACGGCTCGAATCCCGTACCGAGCAGCGTGGCGACGGTGCGGGGGACCGTGGGGAACGTCGAGGTCATGCGGTGGGCGTCGAACGCCACGGGCATGGCCATGTCCGCGGTGCCGGCGGACCAGGTGGCGCACACGTTCACGATGGACAGCGGCCCCTACTCGATCAACGTGCCCATCGTCGCGGCGGCAAGCCTCAGCAACCCGATGATCGTGACCTTCACGGCCTACTTCAACGTCACGGGCAGCTACAGCTGGCACTGCCTGGCGCCCTGCGACCCGGTGTCCATGACGACCCCGGGGTTCATGCAGGGAACGGTGACGGTCGTCGAGACGTAGGCGCCGCCGCGGCTCACAGGGCGCGGAGCTGGGCCAGGGCCTCGTTCGCCGCCCCGAGGGAGCGCTCCGTGTACTCCTTCAGGTTCGCGAGCTGGCCGTCCGTCAGCACCACCGCGGGCCAGTTCTAGTGCAACGCGACGTGGTCCCCCTTGCGGACCCGGGGCAGCATGCGCGGGTCGTACGCCACGGTCTCCCGCGCCGCGGGCCCGATCGAGATCCGGCCGCGGGCGTACGCCAGGGCAGGCTTCTCGACCTCCAGACGGTCCTTCGATACCTGGAGGACCCGTGCCCACGAAGCCCGGCAGGCCTCCATGTTGGGCAGGGTCGTCTTCACGTGACCCGTGACGTTCCCCACGCCCACGTAGCTCACGTGGAAGGTGTGGTGGGGCAGCGGTCTCTGGGGGAGGTGCGCGGCGAAGGCGTCCGCCATGGTCCGCGGGAGGCCGCGCCGCGTGAGGACCTCCAGGATGCCGCGGAAGTCCTCGCGGGTGAAGTCCTCGAGCAGCTCGTTGCCGATCCAGTACGCCTCGACGACGTCGTGGTCCAGCGGGTCCAGCCCGTGCTTCGCCGCGATGGCCGTCAGGTAGGGCTCGAGGGCCTCGAACCGCAGGAGCGCGGTCCGGGAGGCCTCGAGGTCCTTGCCCTCGACGATCGTCCGGAAGAGGGCGGGCTCCGCGTCCTCGGGCCCGCAGTACTTGAGCCGGTTCGTCGCGATGCTGAATCGCGCCGCGAGCTCGACGCCCTGCATCGCTCACTCCGCGCGGCCCACCGCGGAGCGCACCCAGGCGACGACCGCCGCCCCGGTGTCCCGCAGGGAGGCCAGGCCGACCGCCAGGGCGACCCCGAGGACGATCGCGACGACGCCGGCGGCCTGGGGCAGCCCGAAGGCGCTCTTCGAGGTCAGGAATCCGAGGGCCCAGGTGATCGGGAACGCGAGGACGAGCATCGCGCTCGCCACGCTCACGTCCACGGTCTTCAGCCCGGCGTACCAGGTCGCGACGAAGCCCACGAGGAGGAGGGCGCTGATGGCGACCCACTCCCACTGCGCGCCGCTCAGGGCCGCGACGGAGCCCAGCTGTCCCGTCAGCCCGACGTAGGCGAGGAGGAAGATGCCGCCGAAGCCCATCCGGCCCAGCGCCACCGTCCCCGACGGGAGGGTGCGGAGCGCGTGCTTGGAGAGGGTGTACTCGCCCGCCCAGAGGGCGGTGGCCGCGAGCACGTACGCGGTGCCGTCCGTCCAGAGGGGCGCGGTCAGGGAGAGCAGGAGGACGTTGCCCGCCAGGAGGAGGCCCGCCGCGAGCGCGAGACGCGGCGAGAGGTGCTCCCGCAGGAAGACGATCCCGAGGACCGCGGCCATGAGGAACAGCGTGCGGTAGCCGAAGGTCGCGGTGGCCGCGCCGCCCGCCCCCGCCATCTGGAGGCCGCGGAAGAACAGGAGGAACGGGATCGCGCCGCCGATGAGGCCGATGGTCCCGAGCTTGAGCCAGTCCGTGCGCGTGAGCTTCGCCCGCGCCGTCCGGCCCACGAGGAAGACCAGGGGCACGAGGAGCACGGCCACGGCCGCGTTCCGCACCGCGAGGAACGCGTCCGAGTTCGTGCCCTGGACGGCATAGAAGTTCACGAAGTTCGAGACGCCGCTGATGAGGACCGTGAGCAGCACGAGGAGAATCCCCGGTCCCACCGCTTTCCGGACGATCACGCTTGCGTTGGCCGACATGGTGTCACCTAGGCGAACTGGATGGAGTACTCGTCCTGCACGGCGATGCCGTAGCCGATGTCCAGGGCTTCGAGGTTCGCCGCGAGGAGCTTGGGGGGGACGCGCTGGGCGAGGGTCCTCCGGATCCGTTCGAGCGGGATGGGGACCACCTTCGTGCCCAGGAGCGCGCCCAGGAGGACGCTGTTCGCGACCACGGGGTCGCCGATGGAGCGGGCGATCCGGTCCGCGTCGATCGAAAGGACGCGCCCGGCCTTCTCGCGCAGGGTGCGGTTCAGCTCCTCAAGGGAGGGATACGACTCCTTCCCCAGGACGACGAGGAGCGGGCGGATCGGCGTCAGCGCCGAGATCACGGTCGTCCTGCGGTGGGCGTAGGGCAGGAGGCGCACGCTCTCGAGGGGCTCGAAGCCCACGATCGCGTCGGCCTCGCCCTTCTTCACCATGGACGTCTGGACGTTGCCCATGCGGACGGAGGAGACCACGGAGCCGTAGCGCTGGCTCATCCCGTGGATCTCGGACATCTGGACCTTCAGCCCGTGGGCGAGGGCCGCCTCGGACAGGATCCGTGCGGTCAGGATGACGCCTTGGCCGCCCACGCCTCCGATGACGATGCTCGTGCCCTTCACGCCTTCACCTCCTTGGCCAGGACGATGGCCTTCGGCGGGCAGACGTCCGCGCACACGCCACAGCCGTTGCAGAGCGCCGGATCAATCGCGACGCTCTCGTCCTCCAGGCGGACCAGGGCGGGGCAGGCGAAGGCGTCGATGCAGAAGCCGCACTTCGTGCACTTGTCTGAAATGACCTCGTAGGGGCCCGGCGTCTCGCCCTTCGCCTTGAGGTCCCGCAGCTCGAGGAGCCGGCACTCATGGCGCGCGATGATCACGCTCACGCCCTCCCGGTCGAGGGCGCGGCGGAACGCCTTCGTGAGGTCCTTGACCGCGTACGCCTCCAGCGTCTCGACACTGGCGACGCCGCAAGCGCGGACGATCCCCTCCATGTCGACCCCCGGGTGTCGGTCGTCCGTGAGCTCGGGCGTGGGCTGGTGGCCCGTCATCGCCGTCGTGCCGTTGTCCAGGATGCACACGGTCATCGTCAGGTTCTGGTGGACCGCGTGGATCAGGGCCGGGATGCCGGCGTGGTAGAACGTCGAGTCGCCGATGAACGCGATGATCTTCTTGTCCGTCGTCGCGGCCAGGCCGGACGCGGTCCCGATGGAGGAGCCCATGCAGAGGAGGACGTCCCCCGTCGCGGTGGGAGGGTACTCGACGAGGCTGTAGCAGCCGATGTCCACGGGGAAGAGGACGTCCTGGCGCCGGGACGCCTGCCGCGCCGCGTAGGCGGCCCCGCGGTGGCCGCACCCGGGGCAGAGGGTCGGGGGCCGGACGGGCACCTTCACCGGCTTCGTTTCCCGGACGCGCTGCACGACCTTAGCGTCCAGCAAGTCCAGGCGGACGAGGGCCTCGGCGACCAGGTCCGGGTCGAGCTCGCCCGTGCGGGGGAGGAGGCCCTGCGCCTTGCCGTAGACGTCCACGCGGAGGTCGAACTCGTTCGCGAGGGCGCGGAGCTGGTCCTCCAGGAAGGGCTCGAGCTCCTCGAGGACGACGACCCGCTTGACGCTGCGGAGGAACGTCGTGAGCTTCGTGCGGGGGAGCGGGTTCGTGAAGCCGAGCTTCAGGATGCGGCCCTTGAGGTCGTCCGCGAACTCCATGGCGTAGCTGTACACCGGCCCGGAGGCGACGAGGCCGATGTTCCCCTTCTTGCCCAGGTCCTCGATGCGGTTGTAGGGGGAGGACTCGGAGAGGCCCTCCGCGAGGCGCATCTTCTGGAGGACGCGCTTGTGGCCCTCGCGGGCGTTCGCGGGCAGCATGACGAAGCGGTTCGGCTCGCGGTCGAAGTGCGCGCGGCCCTTCGGGGGGACGCGCTCGCCGACGGTCACCGGGCCGCGGGAGTGGCTCACGCGGGTGGTCGTGCGCAGGACGACGGGCAGCTCGAGGAACGCGGAGAGCTCGAAGGCGAACTTCGTGAAGTCGAGGCATTCCTGGGCGTCCGACGGCTCGAGGAGGGGAAGGTTCGCGAACTTCGCGAAGATCCGGTTGTCCTGCTCGTTCTGGCTCGAGTGGCAGCCCGGGTCGTCCGCGGTCACGACGACCATGGCGCCCCGCACCCCCGTGTAGGCGAGGGTCATGAGGGCGTCCGCGGCCACGTTCACCCCCACGTGCTTCATGAAGACGAGGGCCTTGAGCCCGCCGATCGCGGCGGCCGCGCCGACCTCCATGGCGACCTTCTCGTTGACCGCGTACTGGAACTGGAGGCCCGCCGTCTTGGCGATGTCGTCGAGGACCGAGCCAATCTCGGATGATGGGGTGCCGGGATAGGTCGCGGCGAGGTCGACCCCCGCCTCGACCGCGGCGCGGGCGATGGCCTCGTTGCCGAGCAATAGGAGGGTCTCTCCCGCCTTGGCCGACACGATCCGCTCGTTGTCTTCGTTCACGGTCTTCCCCCGCGGCGTGCGCCTCCGCGGCCCGGCTGGGGTGTTT
>JAJYKG010000186.1 GCA_021788795.1 Thermoplasmata archaeon
GTGAAGTGCGTCTTCAACCCGCGCATCCCGTACGGCAACCTCACGCCGGGTTCCGGCGCCGTCCGCGACCTCCGGGGCGGCTACCTCTCGCGGCTGCGGGAAACGTACATCGTCCCGGAGGCGAACAGCGTGGTCTCCTCCGAGGGGCGCGCCCCGGAGGCCTCGCGGGCCTTCGGGAAAGACCTCTGAGCGCCCCGATGCGGTCGCTGCGCCGGCCGCCGGGAACGCGGTCCGGATGGGGCCGCAACGGCGCAACTTGATATATCGGTAATCCGATATCGCCAATCCGATAAGGAGAAGCGACCATGTGGGGCATGCATCGCCGCCGCGGCCTGAGGATGTGGGTCCTGTCCCTCCTCGCCCGCGGCCCGAAGAACGGCGCGGAGGTCATGAACGGGATCGAGGAGATGAGCCAGGGGTGGTGGCGCCCCTCGCCCGGCTCCGTGTATCCGCTGCTCGAGTCCCTCGCCCAGGAAGGGCTCATCGCGAAGCGCGGCGACGGCCGCTACGAGCTCACCGCCACGGGGCGGCAGACCATGGAGACGCCCTGGGGCCCGTGGGGGCCGTGGGGCATGCGGGGCCCGGGCGCGTCCGGCGTGGACGGCGTCCTCGGGGAGATGGCGGGCTACGTGTCCTACCTCGAGGACGTGGCCCGCAGCGACCCCTCCGGGATCGAGCGGAACCGGGACCGTCTCAAGAGCCTCCGGGACCGGATGTCCGCCTTGATCAAGACGTGAGGGAGGCCCCACGATGTACAACGAACCCCGATGGCATATCGGGCACTGGATTCGACTCGGGTTCCTCCTCATCTTCGCGGTGTTCGTGGCGGCGATAATCTACTTCATGCTCGTCGTCGTGCCGACGATTCCCGCGGGGACCGTCTATCCGATGTACCCGTTCTGGGACTTCGGCTGGATCTGGATGCTCCTCGGGCTCTTCCTGATCTTCGGGCTCCTGCGGTTCGCGTTCTGGGGCCCGCGGGGGTGGGGCGGCTACTACCGCGGCTACGGCGGATACGGCGGCCCGAACCAGGCCTACCACATCCTCCGCATGCGCTACGCGCGGGGCGAGATCACGAAGGAGCAGTACGACCAGATGATGCGGGACCTCTACCCGCAGGCGCCGCCACCCGCGCCGCCGCGGAATTGAGCGGCTCGCCGGCGCCCCGCAGGGCGGACCGCGCGAAAGCCGGAAGAGGGCGGCGCGTCTTCCCCCGTCGGATCCCATGCCGAACCCTCCTCCGACCGTGCGGTACCTCAGCCCGCCGACCCTTGCCCCCGCCGCGGGCTACTCCCACGTGGCCGAGGCCCAGGGCGGACGGACCGTCTTCGTCTCCGGACAAGTGGCCCTCGACCCCTCCGGGACACTCGTCGGCCCCGGTGACCTCGCGGCGCAGACGCGTCAGGTCTTCGCGAACCTGAAGGCCGCGCTCGATGCCGCGGGCACGGACTTCGCCCACGTCCTCAAGCTCACGTTCTACCTCGTGGACATCTCGCAGATCGCGACCGTCCGCGCGGTCCGCGACAGCTTCGTGGACCCGCGGCACCCGCCCGCGAGCACCGCGGTCGGGATCCGGCGCCTGGTCCGGGAGGAGTTCCTGATTGAGGTCGACGCGGTCGCGGCCGCCCCCTCCTAGCGGCTGGAGGCGCCGCCGTCCCGCGGCGCGGTGCCGCGCGCGCCCGAAGCCTTCTTAAACCACCCCTGCCTCCGCCCGCCCGATGGCCCGGTTCCCGGAAGCCGAAAAGCGCAGGCTGCTCAAGATGATCTGCATGCAGTGCTACGCCCGCAACGCGCCGCGGGCCACGCGCTGCCGCAAGTGCGGGAGCACGGAGCTCCGCCCCAAGGCGAAGGAAGCGCGGAAGGAGTAGGCGCGCGTCCCCGAGCTATGCAGGCGCCGCGGCGTCGTGGTCGTCTCCGTCGGTCTCGCTCGGGCAAGCGTTAACTACGCCGGCCGGCCTGACCCGGTGGCCTCTTGCCGAGGTGAGTACCATGGCGCGGCCTAAGCCTGGTAGCTTCGTGCATATCGAGTTCGCGTCGTCCGATCCGGGGCGCACGCGGAAGTTCCTCGAGGACGTTTTCGGGTGGGAGTTCCAGTCCATCCCCGGGATGGACTACCACGTGTACACCACCCCGCTCGGTCCTGGAGGCGCGATCATGCCGCCCACCCCGGAGCGGCCGGGCGGCGTGTTGAACTACATCCTGTCCGAGGACCTCGATGCGGACGTGAGGAAGGTGGCCGATGCAGGCGGCACCGTCCTCGTGCGGAGGGAGGAGATCCCCGGCGTCGGCTGGTGGGCCCTCTTCGAGGACCCGACGGGGATCGTCCTTGCCCTCTACCAGCCCCGATTCGCCGAGAGCGGCCCGGTGGCTAGGTTCCGGTCGAGCCCTGCGCCGCGACGTCGGACCCACGGACGGCGGCCCGCCCGCCGTCGGGGGAAGGCTCGTCCTGGAATGTGAAGAGCTTCTCCGCGGGATCGGCCGGGGCCGAACGTCCTTCGAAGCGGGCGACGCCCACGCTCCAGAGGGACCCCTCGGGCGCGAGGAACGCCTCTTCCCGGAAGCCCGCCCCGGCGAAGGCACGGCGGATCGCGGGCGTGAGGTCCGGGGCGCGGCGGTTCCTGGTCCAGATCACGATTCCCCGGTGCGCCACCAGCTGCGGCGTGCAGGCGATCGTGTGGAAGATGTCCGCATCGGGGATGTTCCCGAACACGCCGCAGAGGAGGACGAGGTCCGCCGGCACGTACCCCGCGTAGGCGCCCACGTAGGAGGCGTCGCCCTCGACGATGTCCACGCAGGAAAGGGCAGCCGTTTCCGCGGCGCGCCGGGCGAGGGCGGCGTTCCGGGGGTCGAGTTCCACGAGCCTCGCGCGGACACGCCCGGCGAGGTCCCCGCGCTCGGCGAGCACGGGGATGAGGTCGCGGCCCTGGCCCGCGCAGACGCCGACGACCCGGAACGGTTCCGCCGGCGCCGCTGGAAGGGCCCGGCGGATCTCTTCCTGGACCGCGGCCAGGCGGGCGCTCAGGGGGGAGCCCGGGTCGTCGTACGGCCCGTGCCACTCCAGCCAGTCCTTCCGGTCTCCCATGGCGGGCGGGCTAGCGGGAGGTTGGAGAAAAGCGTTCCCACAGGTCGCGGGAGGCGCACGGTCCTCGCGGCGGTCCCGAGCCGGGGCCTACCTTCTAATCCTCCGGCCCGTTAGAGCGGCCGCATCCCATGGTCCCGGATCCCGCCCCGGTCCTCTGCTACTTCGATGGCGCGTGCCGGGGGAACCAGTTCTCCCGCAAGGGCCCTATGTGGGTCGCGTATGTCGTCGGGCAGGAGGAGCACGTCCACGAGATTCCCGACGTGGTCACGGCCCAGGGGCCGGCGCGGAGCAACAACCTCGCGGAGTACCAGGCGCTCCTCCTCCTGCTCCGGCGTCTGCGCGAGCGACGGCCCGGCCGGGCGGGCGTCCGGTATGTCGTCCACGGCGACTCCCAACTTGTGGTCTACCAGATGCTCGGCCGGTACCACGTCTCGGACGCGAAGCTCCTCCCTCTCCACCAGGAGGCGAGGCGCCTCGCGGAGGGGCTGCCCGTGAACTTCCGCTGGGTCCCGCGGGAGCGGAACCGCGCGGGCCACCTGCTCGAATGAGCCGCGGTCAGACGGGCGAGACGCCGAGCATGTAGCCGCCGGACAGGGTCGCCTTGGGCGACTCGCCGACGATCCAGATGACGCGGACCGTGTCGCGCCGCCGCGAGAAGATTCTCGAGCCTTCCCGCTCCCGCACCGGCAGGATCTCCAGCTTCACCGAAGCCACCTCCTTCCGCGGAAAGGGAAAGGGGATCGCAGACCGGGGCCCGGAAGTCACAGGGACTTCACGAAGGCCCAGGCCGCGCCCACCAGCACGACGATGCCCGTCAGCAAGCCCGCAGATCCGCCCGCCAGGAGGAGGAGTCCCAGCCCGGCGATGCCCGCCACGACCGCGCCGTTGCGGGCGCTCGTGCGCGAGATCACGTAGCCGACGAGGCCGAGCAGCCCGAAGACGAAGAGCCAGATCGCCTCGGACGACACGACCGCGGGCGTGCCTTCCGTCGCCGCCCGCACGAGGTAGACCACGACGCTCGCCAGGACCGCGAGCCCGCTGCCCAGGGCCATGAGGATCTGGGAGGCGTGCATGCGGCCGAGCTCGTGCCAGGAGTCCGTGACGCGCTTGGACAGCGCGCCCGATGTGCTCGTTCCCATGTGTGCGCTCACCTCGGCCGCCCCTTCGGCCCCCGTTGTACTTAACCGTGATTTGACGTCCATCGAACCGCTCAAGAAGGTGTGGTCGGCGCCGCCGCGAATACCGCCCCGTGGGCCCGCGGCGCACTTTCGCGGACCCCTCTCGGGGCAACCGCGATATACCCGCGGGGTGCATGGGGCGTCCCCCTCGACGGGGGAGGAAGAGAGCGTGGCGGAAAAGCCCGGCAGCTTCGTGCACATCGAGATTGCGTCGACGGACCCGGAACGGACGAGGAAGTTCCTCGAGGATGTCTTCGAGTGGGACTTCGAGTCCGTGCCCGAGATGGAGTACCACACCTACGCCGCACCGAGCGGCCCGGGCGGGGGCCTCATGAAGCCCATGGAGGGCCAGGCGCCCGGGATCCTCAACTACCTCCTGTCCCGCGACATCGAGGGCGACGTGAGGAAGATCGAGGAGGCGGGGGGCC